>JBBECD010000142.1:0-23250 GCA_040881995.1 Planctomycetaceae bacterium | reverse complement strand
CCCGTTCCCGTGGGCTGACGCCCACGGCTACATGCTCTCGCGGCATTCGCCGCTGCAATCCAACGAGGACGATCCGCAAAATCTCGATGAACCCCATCAGACGGCATCAAAGAAAAAGACGGCGGGGGTAAACCCCGCCGCTCATTTTGACGTCACGATGGCTGCCGAACTCATTCTGGCTCTTGACTCTTGTCTTTTGACCCTTGACTATTCCACTCCACCTCCGGCGGTTGCTTGCCGATCAGCCAGTGTTCTTTTCGCATGTCGCGGCTGTTGCGTTTGAGGTGCTCGATGTAGGTGTCGCGATGCGTGATGAAGGGGATGCCGGCTTGTGCCAGCCGATACGCCGTTTCGAAGTCGGTTTGAGCCTTCGTCGCCGCGTTGACGCGGAAGGGAAATTCGAGCCATAACTCCCGGCGCAAGCCGGTCAGCGACCAGCCGCCGAACCACGAGAGAAACGGTTCGCCGATTTTCTGCACGTCGTCGTAATGGAAGAAATCGTAGTCGCTCCATTCGGGGTATTTCCGATTGGTCAGCGTGACCGGCCGGCGCGTGAGATTGACCTGCGGACTGCGCGAATCGACCCGGCAATAACCGGTGACCGCCGGGAACGACTGCAACAGGCTTTGCACTTTCGCGAGCGCTTCGGGCGTGACGCAGACGTCGTCGGAGACGATGAGATAATTCTGATAATGCGTCTCGGCGATAAAGCGGTTGAGTCGCGGCTGGACGTCGACCTCTTTCATCGCGCGAAACCAGACTTTATCGATCGGCAGACCTGCGAGCGATTCGATGGCTTGTGGAATTCGCCGGGGCTGCAAAATCATCAGCACGTCGCGTTCGCTCTCGGTGGCATGAATTTGCAGCGCCGATGGTTCTGCGTGTTGAATTCTCGCGGGGTTTCCCATCACCGTGACGCCAGGGGGGACGTCGCGCGTCACCACGCTTCCCGCGCCGACGACGGCGTGAGCACCGATGGTCAACCCCGGCAGAACAATCGCCCCGGCGCCGATCGAAGCGCCCCGTTCGACATACGTGTCGAGTTGCGTCCATGACCCGCTCGCTCGCGGATGCCGATCGTTCGTGAAACGTACGCCCGGCCCGATGAAGACTTCGTCTTCTAAGGTCACGCCCGGCGGGAGATAAGCGTGCGCCTGAATCTTGCAGCCGCGGCCGACTTTCGATCCGCCGATTTCCACAAACGCAGCAATGCGGCTGTCGTCGCCGATCGACGAATCGTACACGTTGGCCCACGGATGAACGACGACGTGCGCGCCGAGAACGACGCCACGCGGCAGGACGGCACCGTCATCCTCGATGTACAACGACAACGACGGCGACGACGATGAGGGAATCGAATCGTGAAGCGAAAAATCGTTCATTGTCCACGTCCATGTTGAGGGCAGCAGTAGATGACATCGCGGCACCAGCGAAGGGAATTCGCGGGCCAGAGTGCCAGCGTCCGTTGGATGAATTGGAAGTCGCTCGCACCGTAGCCGAGCGACTGCCGATCGTCATAAATCGGCCAATCGGCGAGTCGATCGCTTCGGTTCGGTGTGACGAACATTCCGCCGCCGACGTTGGCTTCACGCAGCAGCGGCATCCGCCACAACACTGCGTTTCGCGGGCGATATTCCATGCGGAACATCATCGGAAGGCCGTGCACTCCTTCCCGCCGCACGGCGGCGAGAGCATGGGGGAGCAGCCAATCGTCGTCGTCGACGAACATCAGAAAATCGTTCTGCGCCCGTCGCATGGCGGCGTTGCGCTGGGCATTGCCGTACGCCGAGCGTTTGTCGCTGCATTCGAGGTACGCGATGCGAGAATCGCCGGCGTGATCGATGAGTTGGCGCGTGGCGGGACGCGCCCCGTCGGCGACGATCAGCCATTCGTCGTGAATTCCCAGTTGCGGCAATACCGACTGCATGGTCCGCCGAAGCGTCGCTCGCCCCAACGTCGGCGTGATGACGGAAATTGTGGGGAATTCCATTTGGCACGCTCATTTCGCAGGCAATTCAACATCCACGCTCCCCTTTTGCAGTCCCTTTACATATCATGCGGATGGTTGCGCGACGGCCATTGGATGTGTCGCATCGATCTGTTTGAAAACTCGAATTCGTCCGAAGAAGGCGTCATGAAGCCGATTCAGACCATTGTGGAGACTGTGCTGTACGTCGACGATCTCGACAAAACGGTCGCGTTTTATCGCGATCTGCTGGGTTTTCCGTTGCATCAACTTGAACCGGACCGGCATGTGTTTTTTCGCGTCGGCGACACAATGCTGCTGGCCTTTTTGCCGGACGTAACGGAGCAGGGGGGAACTCTTCCGCCGCATGGAGCCCGAGGTGCCGGTCATGTCGCCTTCGGCATCGACGACGAGGAACGCGAACCGTGGCGGGAAAAACTCACCGCCGCGGGGATCGGCATCGAACTCGATTACACCTGGCCGCGCGGCGGAAAAAGCCTGTATTTCAGGGATCCGAGCGGCAATTTGGTGGAACTCGTCACACCCGGCGTGTGGGGGTTGCCCTCGGGATGGTGAGGGAAAATTTTATCGGCCCGAAAGCGCAAGCGGGTTCTTCACGTGAATGTCGAATGTCGAAATCCGAATGTCGAATCAAATCCGAATGACGAATGTCCAAATGACGAATGTTGGCTTAACGATGATTGGTTACAGTTCATTTCGACATTCGGGCTTCGTCATTGATTCGACATTCGAGCTTCGACATTCGACATTCATTGTTCTTCCGGGCGATGACGATCTTGCAGCATCGTCACTACATATAGAAGTTTAATTCATCGTGCTGTCATCAATCTGGATGTTATGCGGGGCGGTGGCGTTTGCCACGATGGGGGCGTGCGCCTCCGCCGCCGGCCGGAAGGATGTTCCCTGGGAAGTGATCGCGCTGGTGCGGGCGATCGGCCCATTTGTCGTCGTCGGTGCGATGTGCCTCGGCTCGCGCGTCCGCATCGTCGTGCTTGCCCCTTTTCCGTTATGGGTCCGCAGCATCTGCGGCAGCATCAGCCTGCTGGCGACGTTTTATGCCTTCACCCGGCTGCCCGTCGGCGACGTGCTGACACTCACCAATCTGTTCCCGCTGTGGGTCGCGATTTTGTCGTGGCCGCTGTTGGGACATCCCCCCATGCGCGACGTCTGGCCGTCGCTGGCAATGGGACTTGTCGGCATCGCGCTCATTCAGCAGCCGCATCTCGCCGAGGGAAATTATGCCTCGTTCGCCGCTCTCGTCGCGTCGCTTTTAAGCAGTCTGGCGATGATCGGCCTGCACCGCGTGCAAAACATCGGCACGCGGGCGATCATTTTTCACTTCTCGATCGTGAGCCTCGCGTTCTGCCTGACGAACCTGTGGATCTCCGGCCATATGGATGCGCGACTGCTCGATGTCCCGCGAAGTGCGTGGTGGCCGCTGCTGGGAGTGGCGTTGTCTGCCACCGCGGGCCAGTTTTTTCTGACGCTCGCCTTTACGCAAGGGCATCCCGCGCGCGTTTCGATCGTCGGACTCAGTCAGGCGGGCTTCGCTCTCATGTACGACGTCATCCTATGGGGCCGCGTGCTCGATACAACGACGATTTCCGGTATGCTGCTGGTTCTCGGTCCGTGCGCGTGGATGATGTGGCGCGCCGAAGAACAAAGCCACATCGTCGTCACCCCGCCGGAGCCGGACGTCGCTGCGGTTCTGGTTCCCGCCGATGGCGTAGACGAACCTCCGCTCGGGAACATCAATGCCGAAGCGAGGCGCGATAACGTTTAATGGCGACGGCGCTTAGCGTTCATAAGGTTTGCCAGCGCCAAAGTAGCGATCGGGATGATCCTCCCTCTGAATCGTCCTGACCTCATACCGGCGGTCCTTATTCAGGCGATAGATAACCAGAATCGCATGGTCTTCGAAGCGGCTCGATTGGTACAGCACGGCTCGCTTGGTCATACTCGTGAAGAGGTTCGCGCGGTCGACCGGCTTGAGCACGAATTCGGCCCAGAGCTGCGAATCTCCCTTGCGAATCAGCTCGTCGACCGCGCGCGAGGCATCGATCGCCTCTGCAATCAGATCGTTACGTCTGGCGGCCGCGGGACTGGCGTCGGCCGCTTCGCGGCTGGTCGCGACCGTTAACGCGAACACTGTTGCGGCAATTCCGAAAAGCGTTTTCTTCACGTGCACTCACCTCGCTTCGATCTGGGAATTTTCATTAGAGCCTCTAAGACGTCATCCCTCGAACGCTCCGAATTTTCACGAGGGAATAAATCGACTTCTTGCGGACCTTCTCGTGGGGAATCTCCTGATAGGGCGTTCTTGCGCAACTGTTATTGTACGTCATGGTACGGCGATTTGTAACGGCACAACGCGCATTTCGTCGCGAATCGCATTCGAAAATCTCCCGCGTCGTTTCAGTCCGCGCTTAGACCGGGTAAAGGATGTGTCATGTTACGATCGACGCTTGTTGGAACTGCGATTGTCGTCACCGTGGCGTTGATGCGAACCGCCGAAGCAAGCGTGATCACCTCGGCATCGCGTGCCGAGGTCAATTCGGTCGCGGCTGAGACCAAGTTTCGCACAAAGCCCGCGGCGCTAAACAACGCCGCGTCGGCCGGTGCAGCGGGAAATCGCCATGCCGCCGGGCATAAGTCCGACATTCCCGCGTGGGAAGCCCCGACGGAATCGGCACCCTTCGACATCTACGGCTGGAAGTACATTTTCGGCGAACTCGCCGATTCCCGCCAGATAGCATTGATTCTGTTCGGGCCTGTGCCAGGTTGGGGCGTCGATGCGGCCGCGACCGGCAATCGGGATCTACACCTTGTGCCATTGCTGCTCTACGACGATTTCGACGCGTTGATCGGGTCGATCACCTTCACGGCGACCGGCGGCGACGGCAAGTTGGGTTTGCTCAAATTTCGGTTCCCCGACCGCGATCGGCCGAAGAACCAGGCCGAAACACGCGAATCGTCTTTTTTTGGTCTCGGCCCAATGGCCTTCGTGACGGCTCCCGAACCGTCGGCACTTATCTTTCTGGGACTGGGATGCGGGGTTGCCGGCTTGCTCGTCTCCGCACGGCGGTATTTTCGCGAACGGAATTATAACCGCAGTCGCGATTATCAACTCTTTCGCTGAATGCCAATTCAATTCCGGGCTGCGGTCAATTTCGACCGGCCTAAAAGTCATCTTTGTTCCGACCCAATCATCGGGGATTTTCCCGATCTTTGCCGTCCGACGAACTGTTATGGTTACAACTCTGGTTTGAAGCGGAGCCGGATCGATGTGAATTTGAAAGCAAAGGGAATGCATCATGATGCGAAAGCGAATTATGGGCGCAATCGGCTTCGCCGCCCTGTTGGGGATGATCCAAACCTCGGAGGGGGCGGCAATACTCTACACATCGCGGGCCACTTGGGAGGCGGCTGTCGGGCCGCTCTCGGGGACGGAGGATTTCAATTCGTTTGCCGTGGATACCGAGTTTCGTACCTCCTCAGTCGCGTTAAACAACATGACGCTGACGGGCGAAACGGGAAACAACGGCTCCACGGCGAACAAAATCGACGTCCCCGAATTTGAAAAACCGAAGGTCTATACTCCGCTCGACGTCGACGGAACGAATTTTATATTCGGCGATCTCGCGAGTTCGCAAGAAATGGAATTCGATATGACCGTCGACGTCACCGCGTGGGGAGTGGATACGGCCGGGATCGCGAACGACGCCACGATGACCACGCAAATGCTGATCTACGACGATAGCGATACGCTTCTCGAAACGTACGTCTTTCCGACGTCGAACGTCGCCGACGGCATCGGCTTCATCGGCATTCGCACGACGGGCGGCGACGTCGTGGGAAGAATCGTCTTTACGAACACGAGCCCGTTTTTCGATTACTTCGGACTCGACAACATCGGTTTCGCGACGTCTTCCGTCGAAGCGCCCGGATTGCCCGAGCCTTCATCGCTGGTTCTCCTGGGACTGGGGACGGTCGGCTTGCTGACTTTGGTACGCAGGCGCACTCCAAACGAGATTGGCTAATCCGATTTTTTTGAGAGCGCACCGAAACAATTCAAAAACGGAAGCGGCCGGCATCGCCTCCGCTTCCGTTTTTTTGATCGTGCAAACTCTTCATGAAAGAAAGTTGATCTGAAGCGATACGCGAGGATGTGCCGACAGTCGCGTATAACGATGGCGGAACGTTCTTCGGATGATTTCCCTTTCTCAAATCCTGAATTTTGACTCTTGAACAACGCCCCTAGGTCAGACCAGGGGAATCTCCCGATATTTCTGAGTTTGAGCTTCTGGTATTAACGGGCTGCTGTTGTCGAAACTGCGGACGATGCAGCGGACTTTTTGTTTGTCATGATGGGTCACCCAACCGGGAAAAGAAAAGGAGTGCGGCATGTTGCGAAGCACAATTGTGGGACTGCTAGGAATTGCGGCCTCATTGGCGTTAATCCGCACATCGGAGGGAGCCATCATCACATACACGTCGCGTGGCGTATGGGAAGCGGCCGTCGGTCCGTTAACCGGAACCGAAGACTTCAACTCGTTCGCCACGGATACCCAATTTCGGACCGCTTCGGTGGCGCTCAATAACATGACGCTCACCGGCGAGACGGGAAACAATGGCGCCGTCGCCAACAAAATCGACACCCCGGTTTTCGAAGATCCCAAAACCTATACGCCGCTCGATCTGGACGGCACGAATTTTATATTCGGCGATCTCGCGAGTTCGCAAGAGATGGAATTCGCCATGACCGCTGCCGTGACGGCATGGGGCGTCGATACCGAGGGGATCGCCAATTCCGCGAGCATGAACGTGCAGATGTTGATTTACAGCGACTCCGACGTGCTGCTCGACACCTACACGTTCCCCGCAAGCGGTGACAATAACGCCAATGGTTTCATCGGCGTGGAAGCGACCGGAGGAGATCTCATCGGCAGGATCGTGTTTACCAACACGACTCCGTTTTTCGACTTCTTCGGTCTCGACAACATCGGTTTTGTCGTGCCCGGCCAAATTCCGATTCCCGAGCCGTCGTCGCTTGTCCTGTTGGGCATCGGCGCGATCGGGGTCTTGGGTTTCGCGCGAAAGCGTTCGCTGAATCGAAGCCGGTAAGAACACAACCGGTTGTGCTTGTTAAGAGGCAAAAAAGCGGGTGGCACATGCGCCACCCGCTTTTTCTACGCTCATCCATTATTTGCTACTCTTTCGCCTCCTCCAATTTCAAGATCTTCAGTGCGTTGCCGCGGTAGATTTTGTACTGCACTTCGTCCGGAAGATTGAGCGAATCGAGCAGTTCGAACTGCGGGATCTTCTGATTCGCCATCAGATAGTCGGTGCCGAAGACGAGTTGGTCGGCCCGGCGGATGATGAACTCGCGGCCGAATTCGGGATCGCGGGCAATCGCTTTTTCACCCCCCGGTTCGGAGAGGTCGCCGTACAGGTTGGGATATTTTTCCATCAGTTCATCGAGGGCGCCGCCAGGGATGGTCGGCGTGGGGATCTGCGGATAGCGGCCGAAGTCCTCAAACGTCGCATCCGCCGAGATCGACGCCCAGAACCCGGCGGCATGGCCCATCAGCACCAGATCGGGATACGCCTTGAGGACGTTCTCCACCCGCGGCAAGCCCGGCGTGTCGAAACTGCGGATGTCGTCGAGATGAAACAGCATCGGCAAAGCGAGATCGCTGCACGCTTCGTAGAGCATCATCATCTGCGGATGATCGAACGGCAGCCCGACTTTGTGCTCGCCGACGCCTCGGGCTCCCATGTCGACGTACCGCTGGATGAGATCGGTGATCCCCTTGACGCCGGCGACATGGCCGTACCGTTTGGGGTTGGTCGTCGAGCAGCGGGGATCGATACAACAAAAGGGGATCAGCCGGTCGGGGTACAGCTTGTGATTGCGGATCGCATCTTCGTTGGTCTGCAAGTAAATCGTCGATTCGGGAGAAACCAGCGGCAAGAGCACGGCCTTTTCGATGCCGTGCTCGTCCATCAGTTCAATCAATCCATCGGCGGTCAGTTCCAGTCCCGGATAAAACGTGCCGACGTGCGTGTGCATGTCGATGTAGGGGTATTTGCGTTTCGCGGGTGATTTTTCGTTCTCGTCGGCAGACCATGCCGAGCGGGAGAGCCCCCAGCCGAGTGCCATGCCGGCAGCGGTGCGGGTGATGAACTGGCGGCGGGATAATGACGACAAAACATTATTAGGCATGGGTCATCCTTCCTGTTTCTTTTTCTGTTTCAATTTCTCGATGGAAGATTCCATCTCACGGAGGAAATCCTTTCCAGGCCATTCGATCGTCGGGAAATGACCAGTCATTGCTGTATCCAATGACAATCGAAATTCATCGTCATCGAACGTTTCCAGTGCTCTTGAACACGACGATTGTGCTTCCTCGTGTCGATTATTGAGTACCAGCAAAGTGACAAGCGTCGTCACCTCTTCGACGAACCGTTTGCGGCATATCGGGGGAACCGGGAATGGTTCGATGGAACGCCGCTTCTCAAGATCTTGTAAAAGGCGATAACTCTCAGAAGCTTGCTCAATACGTTTGGCGGGATCAAGAAACTGCCCGCATAGAGCAAATTCGCCCGCTTTAATCAAAGAGGGTTCGGCGACATGGTAAAGACTTTCGGCGCACTCTGGGCGAGAACTGAAAACGCGTTTAAAGATTTCGGCAGTATGATCAAATTCATTCAGTGTTCGATTAATACTTGCCATTTCGTGGAACCAGGGAAAACAATTCGATTCTTCAAACACTTTGTTAATAGATTCGTCACGCGTTGCATATAATGCGTCGAGTGCCGGCGGAAATTTTTCGGCAAGGTCAATCCAATAACCAAGTGCGAAAGAAAGGCGAACACCTCCCAGTCCAACGACAGATCTGGAGTTCTCATGGAACCAACGAAACTTCGCCAGCGCGACTTCATAGCGTCCCTCGCGTGTATCGCGAACGGCTTCGTCCATAATTCCATGGACATCAGGATCATCCGGCGGTTGCCAGGTTGTCATGGCTGGTTACATCCCTATTGAAGACGGTGGGTCAGCGCGGTAAAGACGCCGCTCGACCCACCCGACGGCTTATTTCGTGATCTCTGGCGACGAACGCAGCAATCCCAGAACCGCCCAGCCGGTGGCGGCGTAGGTGATCGGTTCCAGATTTTTGGCCCCTTCTTCGCCCGGTTTCATGGGACGCGACGTCATCGGCCAGAATCCCTCGGACTTCTGTGTTTTCAGCAGATATCCCCACGCCTTGGACACCGCAGGATGATCGCTCGGCAGACCGGCAACGGCGAGTGCATACAGCGCCTGTCCCGTGGCGTATGGGTCGCTGCCCATTTCGACGGTCTGGCTCCACCCGCCGTCTTCGTGCTGCCGAGTGAGCAGCAGATCGACTCGCGGCTGAACGGTCGCCGCATCTTTCCCCAACTGCACATCGAGCAACAGGCGCAGACTGTGGTACTGCTGCGAATTCTCATCCGCTGCCAGCGTCTCGGCGTGAGGCATGGCCTTTTCAAGCAACGTTTTAATCTGCGGGTCGGCCTGCAATTTCGCCGAGCGATCGAGCATCAGCAGCGTGAGGAGTTTCAAATCGGTTTCCGACGCATTAACAGGCGGGCGATTGAGGCCATACACCCAGTTTCCGTCCGGCTGTTGCGTTTCGGTCAGATACGCGAAAACCGCGTCGCGGCGCTTTTGAGGCGATTCGGGAAGTTCACCGACGTCGGCAAACGCCAGCAGCGTGTAAATCGCCCCCATGCTGACATCGAGCCGGGGCTGTTCTCCTTCTTTCGGGGGCGGCGGCTTTTGCGTAATTCGTGCCCGATCGTCTTCGGCGAGGTTGAACTCGATCAATTCCGTCAATGCCGTTTCATCGATGGCGTGGCCGCGGCGTTTGGCTTCTTCCATCGTCCAGATCGCGAAGGGGACGTGATGACACGACGCGCATTTTCGCTTCTCGGCCCAGGCTTTTCCCTCGACTTTGAGGTAGTCGAGACCTTTGTCGACAGACGCATAAACCGCTTCGATGGTCACGTCAGAAGTTGGCGTTGTCGGCGGCGCATCATCCGCGGCAAAGACAATCGCGGTTAACAGCAGCACTGTTGACATGATATTCCTCTTTCACATGAAATTTGCGCCCATGGCCGGTGTTGCGTGGTAACAAGGTTTCAAACCCATCTGAGAATTTACTCCACATTTTCACCCGTCGTCGCGACCACCGGCGGCGATGATCGCAACAACCCCAGCACTCCCCAGCCGGTGCCGGCGGCGGTGATCGGGTCGAGATTATTGGCCCTCACGCCGTTGGGTTCGTGCGGGCGCGAGATCATCGGCCACGAACCGTCGGCGTTTTGCGTTTTGACCAGAAACGGCCATGCCTTGCGGACGGCTTCGTGATCGGACGGAATCCCCGCCAAGGCGAGCGAATACAGCGTCTGGCCCGTCGCGTAGGCGTCGCTCTCCATTTCGGGGATCTGAGTCCAGCCGCCATCTTCACGCTGCCGGCTGAGAATCAGGTCGACTCGCTTTGAGACGTCCTGTTGCTTGTTGCCAAGCTGAATGTCGAGCAGCAGGCTGAAATTGTGATATTGCTGAGAACTGTCATCGGGAACAAGATCGCCAATTTGGGTTAAAGCCTTCTGCAGCATCTCGGCTACGAGGGGATCGGATTTTGATGCGGCCGACCGGCCGAGCGTCAGCGTCGTGAATAGCGTGAGGTCGGTCGTTATCCCGGCGAGGGGAGGACGGTTTTTGAAGAATTCCCACTTGCCGGTTTCGTTCTGCTTTTCGATCAGATGAGTGAATATTTCTTTTCGTCGATTCTCTTGCGAATCCCGCAGATCGTTTGTGTCGGCCAACGCCAACAGCGTAAGAACGGCACTGACGCTCGTGTAATAGCGCACGTCGTTTCGTGATGTGTCGCCATCTTTCGGCGGCGGAGGCTTTTGCGTCAATCTGGCGCGATCATCAGCGGCGAGCGAATAATCGACCATTTCGGCGAGCGCCGATTCGTCGATGGTGTGGCCGCGGGTCTGGGCTTCTTTCATTGTCCAGATCATGAAAGGGACATGATGGCACGACGCGCATTTTCTTTTTTCCACCCAGGACTTCGACTCGATTTTGAGGTAGTCGATCCCTTTGTATGCCGAGGCATACACGGCGTCGACCGAAACATCGAAGGTATCGGCCGACGTCGCGTCTTCGGCTGCGAAAAACAGTGTCGTCAGCAGCAGAAGTTCGGACATGAACATACCCTTTCGAAAAAAAAAAGACTGAACAACGTCCCGCGCGATGTTTTGACCGCGGCCGATACATCGGCCTGTTTTCATATATCCAGTCTACACTCAGAGAAATCGAAATCGCAATCAGTAACGATCAATTGGCGATTTTTGCGATGAACCTGTGCGTTTTCATCGAAAAACTGTAACCTTCTTACCTGCGCTCAGGTAGACTCTGTGCCCGCCGAATGCGGCTCGATCGTTAACTTCAGAGGGATGCGTTCTTCACGAGGAGTTTGAGTTCTATGCGGACGTTTTTGCTGTGTGCGGTTATTGTCTTCACTGGATTTTTGACGATTCCACACGTTCAGGCCGATGAAACGGCGACCGATCAGAAAAATGTATCTGGCCGAACCGTCGCCAATTTCACATTGGAAGATTTCCGCGGAAAAGAAGTTTCGCTCGGCGACTTTGCCGACCGCGATGTGATCGTCATCACGTTTCTCGGCACGGAATGTCCGCTCGCCAGACTCTATACCGCCCGGCTGGTGCAACTTCATCAGGAATTCAGTTCTCAAAGTGTCGCTTTTTTGGCAATCGATTCGAATCGGCAAGATTCGCTCACCGAACTCGCCGCCCATGCCCGCGATTTCGGCGTCGAGTTTCCGCTGTTGAAGGACGCCGGCAACAAGGTCGCCGACGCGATCGGAGCGACGCGAACTCCGGAAGTCTTCGTGCTCGATAAGTCGCGGGCGATTCGCTACTGGGGCCGCATCGACGATCAATACGCAGTCGGCGAAGGGAAACCGGCGCCGACCTCGCACGATCTCAAGCGCGCCGTCGAGGAACTGCTCGCAGGCCAAGAAATCTCGCAGCCGCATATTCCGGTGGAAGGTTGTCTGATCGGTCGAGTTCGCACGCCGAAAGAGGAGAGCGCAGTGACGTACTCGTCGCACATCGCGAAAATCTTTCAAGACCGCTGCGTCGAATGTCACCGTGCGGGTGAGATTGCTCCCTTCACGTTGACCGATTACGACGAGGTCGCCGGCTGGGCCGAGACGATCGCCGAAGTGGTCGAGAAGGGACGCATGCCGCCGTGGCACGCCGATCCGGAGTTCGAACATTTCTCGAACGATCGCAGTATGCCGGCGGAAGAAAAGGAACTGATTCTCGCATGGGTCAAGAACGGCGCCCCCGCCGGAGATTTATCGAATCTCCCTGCGCCCCGAGAATTCACTCCCGGCTGGCAGTTGCGCCGCGAACCCGACGTCGTGCTCACAATGCGTGAAGTGCCGTACGACGTTCCCGCGGAGGGGACCGTCGAATATCAATACTTCACCGTCGATACCAAGTTCACCGAAGACCGCTACATCACCGCGGCGGAGGTCGTGCCCGGCAACCGCGCCGTCGTGCATCACGTCGTGGTCTTCGTCCGTCCGCCGGAAAACGCCGACCGCAAATTCCCCGGCGACACCGGGTTTCTAGTTGCGTACGTTCCGGGATTGCGAATGCAACCGCTGCCGGACGGGATGGCGAAACGCATTCCCGCCGGTTCGCAGCTCCTCTTTCAAATGCATTACACGCCGATCGGCACGCCGCAGCAGGATATGAGCAAACTCGGTCTGATCTTCGCCGAGAAAGAGGACGTGAAGGAACTCGTCGTGACGATGACCGCCAGTCAGCGAAACTTCCGCATCCCGCCGCACGATGCGAACTATAAGCTCGAAGACACGACCGGCACGCTTCCCATCGATGTGAAGCTGCTGTCGGTCGCACCGCATATGCATCTCCGCGGCAAGTCGTTCTCGTACGAGGCGATATTCTCCGATCAGCGGCGACTGAAGCTGCTGAACGTCCCGAATTACGATTTCAACTGGCAGACGTCGTATCGGCTGGCTGAGCCGCTCGATTTCCCCGCCGGGACGCGCATGTTCTGCGTGGCGACTTATGATAACTCCGAAGATAATCTCTCGAATCCCGACCCGTCGCAAGAGGTGACGTACGGCGAGCAGACGTGGGAAGAGATGATGTTCGGTTATTTCGACATCGCCATTCCGATTCAGAAGGCCGAAGAGATCATTGCCGGTGCGCCGCTGCGAAATCAACTGGCCCGCAATCCGAAAGCGCTCGCAAAAGTCATCATCGAGCGGCTCGACAAAAACGCCGACGGCAAGATCGGTCTCGACGAAATCCCCGACGATGCGGGCAAAGCCCGCTTCAAACTCGCCGACGCCAACGCCGACGGCGAGGTGACGGAAGAGGAGTTGCTGGCGGCGATCAAGAATCTGCAGAAGGCGTTGAATCGGTGAGGAGTCCGCGCAGCGGGATCAACTCGTCAGGGCACGACAAATTGCTCCTCCGATCCAGCAAGATCAGAGTAGGTGATCTTGAAGATTTCAGGCGAGTAATACATTTTCTGTGGTACGTTATCGAGTTGGCGAAGAATTCCCTGGTTCAACAATTTCAGCAGATACGCATTCGCCGTCGGATAGGTCACTCCGAACTCTTCGATCACATCGTTGACGCTGACGTACATTTTTTCCAGGACAAGATCGATAATCGGCAGGAGTTTGTTGCTTCCACGGAGAGGCGAAAGTTGTTGTTTCAAACTTTCTTGAACGTCAAGAATGCGTTGACATCGGTCGAGAGTGTCCTGGGCCTGCGCGACGGTTCCTTCGAGGCAAAATCTGATCCATTCGGACCAGGCGGCCTGAGAACTGACTTGATACAACAACTCAAAATACCGGGATTGGTGCTTTTCGAAATATTGGCTGACAAATAACCACGGTTGCGACAAGATGCATCGCTCTTTGACCATCAATGCCAGGAGCAATCGGCCTACGCGACCATTTCCGTCGCGAAAAGGATGGATGGTCTCGAACTGATAATGCACGAGAAAGCAATCAACCAATGGATCGATCTGCTCGGACGGTGAGTGGATATACGACTCCAGGTCGTTAAGACACGAATCTAATTCAGAATAAGGGGGAGGAACGAATGCCGGATCGCCTGCCTTGCCCCTGATGCCGACTTGAACTCGACGGAATTCACCGGGACGTTTATCTTCGCCGCGAACCCCGCTTAAGAGCACCTTGTGAAGTTCGCAGATCAACCGTTTGCTGATCGGCAACGGACTTCTTAGGCCATGAATCAGTGCCTGTCGATAATTCCACACTTCGCGCCAGTCACTGCGTTGTTGATCATTTGGATTGTCACCTCTCGGAGCCTTTTCAAAAAGCAATAGCTCTTTTGCGGTTGCAAACGTTCCTTCGATGCGAGACGATTGTATCGCTTCCCGATTTTCGAGTGGTTTGAGCAGGATCGTTGGATTCTTCAGCAAACGGCCAATGCCGTTCAATTCCTTGATGTTAGCCCAGGCATCGCGAACCAGGGGCCAAAACTCCGAAGGCATCTCCCAACGGGGAGGCAATGCATGAGGAACAAACGCATGCAATCCCCCGTCAATCGGCGTCATTCGCCCCGGCGACCGGCCATCAACAAAATCCGAATTTCTCATGAGAGTTTGACTCCGTCAGGATCTCGATTCAAAAAATTTTAACGCCTCAATTTCCATTAAAGACATTGCGATTTTTTTACGTAAACCATTTTAACAAAAATGGTTAATCATTAAAAGAATCTTAGGGTCTCTCCGCTTTTAGAGTGGTGATTTCGTCGCCTTGTCATCCGGTCGAGTCAGGAATTTACTGTACATGCCGTTTTCTTGGAGTTGGGACAATGGAGGGAAGAATTCAATTCAAGCAATTGAGTTATTTGTTAACCATACTCTCGGGGCTTAGGTTGGTCTCTCATGGAATTTCGCCGTCACTCGCCGCCGAACCCCCGGTTGAAGCCATCGATTTCAAATCCCAACTCGTGTTTCGCTCCGAGCGAGAACCGCATTATGCGGCGTGGGCTTCGTTCTTTCCCGGCGAACGCGGTCAATGGTACATCGGTTGCGAAGTCGTCAGCCGGCCCGATGAGCCGTTGCCGCAGGGGTCGCCCGACGTCTGGTATGGGATGGCGCTCCCGAACGGTTACGACAAATCGCAGTACCTGATGGAAGCGGTGCTGCTCGAATCGGCCGACGATATGCAGTCGTGGAACGTCATCTCGCGCGAACCGTATCGTCATCATCATTCGGTGCATCAGTTCGGCTCGGCGAGAACGCGCGACGGGAAATTTCTGCGATTCAACTGGGCCTGCTACTCGCTCGATCCGGAAACGAAGACGAACGAGATTCTTCGCATTTCCGACGACAACGGCGAGACCTGGCACGCCGCTCCGCCGTTTGTGCCCGATCGGTTTGCCTATTATCCGCATCGGCTGCGGATGCTCCGCGACGGAACGCTGGTTCTGTGCATGCCGATGGCTCCCAAATGGGGACCGAATGAGGATTACCCCGTCCGTTCGGCGATGAGGCTCAACGTCAACAACGACATGCGGATGTCGCTGTTCTTCAGCTTCGACAACGGCGAATCGTGGGACGGCCCGCTGACCATACTCGACGGTCAAAACGTCTCGGAGACCGATTTCGTCGAACTCCCCGACGGCAATTTGTTGGTAGTGAACAACAGCATCTGGGCGAAACCGGGGCGGCAGTTCATCTATCGCGAGGGGAAACGTTTCGTCCCCGGTCCATTGGAATTCGTCCGCAGCGGCTCGGTTCCCGAAACGGTCTGCCTGACAGACGACGGAATTCTGGTCGGCTGCATGCGTCCCGGGGCGTATTCCTGGTCGGACGATCTCGGCGAGACATGGAACCCGCTGGCCGGAGTCGCCGGGAACGGCGAAGTCTATCAACCGTGGATTTACGCGCTCGGCGACGGCCGCATTGTCTGCACCGGGCATCTCGGGGCGGACGATCCGATCGGCGAGGGACGGACGCACGAGAACGCAATTTATCTGCACACGTTTCGGCTGAAAATCAATCAGCCGACGAAAAGTTCTCGCATCAAAATTGCGCGAGATTACGACGAATCCCGCCGCCTGTGGCTCAACAGTTATACGCTCAAGCTGCTGCAAGGGGATGAACCGCTGCCGCACAAGGAACTGGAGTTCTGGTATGCCGAGCGGTATCAGCCGGGGTACGATTCGTTCAACGCCGTGCCGCTCGACGAGCGTATGAAGGCCGGCGGGACGTTGATCACCGTAACGACCGACGAAAACGGCGTCGCGACGGTGCAATTATCGAAACGTCTGGATGAAACGACGAACCCGCATCTGTCGTATCAACTGGTCGTCCGCTTCAACATGGACCGCGCCACCCCCGAATACAAACCCTATCAGACGCCGCAACTGGAGTTTTATGCGCACGCGAAAATGCAGGAGGAGTTGAAAGCGAAATCGGCGAAGAAGCGATGAGAAGAAATTCTGAACAAGCGCCGCGTCAAAATGAGTAAGAGACTCTAACATAACCGGTTGTGCCTGTTAAAAATGCCTGAGCGTCTGCAATAAATCGTGAGGCACAGAGGTTATGTCAGGATTTCTAATATTTTATCCGCCTGGCGAAGCGGTAGAATTGCCGGCCCTTTGGGCCGGAAGACTGCAAACGGATCACTCCAATCGACGTCGATTGATCCTACGAACGTGATCAAATGAGGACACTGGCGGATCGTATTTGAATCCGCCAGTGCCACCAGTCGCATTTAACAAGTTCCGTACCAACGAAGGTCGACCACATTCACCGTTACGGTAGCTTGACCGTTCGTAACTGCAACTGATCGTTCGCCGATTGAATGATGACACCCAGCTCATCGTTCAATCGGTCGAGTTGAACGGTGCCGTTCAAGTCTTCGATCGTTTCGAATTTCTGGCCGGCGGTGCCGCCGTCTTTAACGGGGGCGGTGATCCCCTCTTTGCGGCCGATATCCTGCGTGCTGATTTTCATCACGCCGCGGTTGTTATTGGCCATCAGCAGAAAGCGCTCGCCACCCTGTTCGTAGACGATCATATCGAGAGGCATGTTGCGGTTGCCGAGTTCGGCGACCGTCGTGCCGACCGCTTTACCGCCGTCGGTCAGGTTATCGAGCGAAAACCGGACGAGCGGCGTGCAAGTGAACCCGGCGAGCAGCGTCGGTTCACCGTCGATGTTGAACGGCACGAACGTGCGGACCGCGGCGTAATCTTCCGACCGGCCATGCGCACCATGATAAAACTCGATGTTCGCACCGGTCGCGCTTTCGGCGAACGGAAAGGCGATCGAGCGGACGTTCGAAGGAGCGGCATCGTTCGTCAAGCCGCTGACCAGCACTTTGCCGTCGACGTACGCCAAATCGGTAATCGCTTCGTCGCGGCGATTTTTGGCCCGTTTCCCTTCGCCTGTGATTTTATCTTCCGGCACGTTCGGCAGCGTCGCCTTCAGGAAGGGGACGTTGTCCAGTGAAATTTTTTCGACGTTTCCCGCAGCATCGATGCGGACCAGCGCCGGCGTTTTGTCGGACCCCTGGCTGACCGAAAGGTAAATCGACTTGGATATCGGATTGACCGCCAGGTCGTTGACGGCGACTTCATCGCTGCCTAACACGTCGATCAGCCGCGCCGTGAGATTGTCGATTTGCAAGTCTTCCGAGGGCTTGCCCGCTTTGGCATCGCCCGTGTCGACGGCAAAGACCGCTCCCCCCTTGGCGTCGCCGACGAACAGAATTCCGTCCGGGCCGAAGGCGAGTTGCCCCGCCGATTTGAGGTCGGGCGTCCCTTCTTTCAATAACCACTTGTGAGCGCCGAAACCGACGGAACTCCATAAAGTCGCCGTCATCAAGATCACCGTCATCATCGTTTTTCTGCGCATGACAAAACTCCTTTCGCGAACCGGTTTGAACGAACCATTGCTTACAGGAACGATAAAGCATCAAAGCGAGAACCGCTGACTGACACCCGGTATTATCCCCTGTTGCCTCACTTCGATGCAACCCAATGCACCCGATAATACCCAGAAAGTGGTGTCCGAATTTGGGTGGCACGTCCCGGAGTCTTCGACGGGCGTGTCGATTTCTGAAAAGAACCACGCCCTTCGCAAAGCCTCAGGGACGTGCCACCCGCTGAGTTCTTCCAAATTAGGACACCACCACCCAGAATCGACGTGTTCGCAATTTAGCGGATGAAGCTGAAGTTGAGCTTAACGATCGAGAAAAGTTTTGCGTGCAATGCTTCCGGTCAAGTCTCCCCGAGGTTGTAAGCGATTTTTACCAAGCACAATCGGGTTGTGTTAGGTTCTCCAAAACGCAAACTCTTCCAATTTTCGCTTTTTTGTCACTTGCCACTTCGAATTCAATTGACAATTCCTGCCGGATATTAAACAATCAGAGTTGTCGCAGAAGTTCAGTCGATGTAATTCAAACATCGTCTCATGCGTTTTGTGCGACCTCTCCTTTCGTGATTTCCCCGCCGAATCGAATTTTTTCGCCCGCCATTGGGGGCGCTTGCCGTCAACCGTCGCATGATTGTGATGGATGGAATAGTTCACGTTCTTTTTTTGATTTCTCAATTTGAAGGAGTTCGGCATGAGCAAGTTGAAGGCTGTCAGAAGCCGACGAACGGCATTTACGCTGATTGAATTACTGGTGGTGATTGCGATCATCGCCGTCTTGATTGCGCTGCTCTTGCCGGCCGTGCAGCAGGCCCGCGAGGCGGCCCGCCGGTCGCAATGTCAGAACAACATGAAGCAGATCGGGCTGGCGATTCACAATTATCATGACGCCCACCGTTTGTTTCCTCCCGGGGGAACCACCTGCCAAGTCTGTACCTATGGGACGAATGCGGGACACAATTTCACGGCTGACATTTTGCCGTACATGGATCAAGCCAACGTTTACAACTTCTTGAACTGGAGCTACTCCGGGTTCTACACCGGGGGACTCGGTCTCGACGTGAATCACGAACAGGCCATGTACACGGTGCTTCCGGTCTACATTTGCCCCTCGTCGCAAACCGTCACCTTCAACGGCTACCAATGGGCCGGTCCGGGCGGATCGCCTTATCCCGCGCTCGGCGGACAGGCTTCGGCTCAATATGTCGGTATCATGGGTTCGGTTCAATCGGGAGTGGTCCGATCGTCCACCGGTACGTTTTACAAGAACAGCAAAATCGGCATCAAAGACATCACCGATGGCACGTCCAACACCATGGTTGTGGGCGAATTCAGCGGGTTGGCGAACGGCCAGCCGTTGTCTCGCGTCCGAACGGCCGGCCCCGACGTCACCTACGGCTGGTTCAACAACGCCGCCTGGTTCGGCTTCTACGACAACGGAGGCGCCAGCACCTACGCCGTGCAGCTCGGTAACTATAAGACCGTTACCTATCCTCCCAATGTGACTTACTTCCTGGGGCCGGGTGCGTCCAACGCCAGTCACACCTTTAACCAGTCTCTGCGCAGCAACCACGAAGGGGGCGTGCACGTGTTATTAGGGGACGGTGCGGTACGCTTCATCAGCGAAAACATCGCCCTGCAAACCTTGTATAATCTCGCCGACATTTCCGATCGAAACATCATCGGCGAGTTCTAATTTAGAAATCCTAACATAACCTCTGTGCCTCACGATTTATTGCCAACGTTCAGGCGTTTTCGAGAAGCACAACCGGTTATGTTAGAGTCTCTTAAGAGTTGACCATTGATGCTTCATTCAACGCGGAGTTTCGACGTCGAGACTCCGCGTTGTTCGATTTCTTCGCGGTTTGATGCACGGATGCCGTAACGCCGCCGCCGCTTCGATTCCAATCCATCAGTCGACCAGCTACCAGAGAGGTCACCAGGTCATGGGTCACGTCTTTCGTTTGGCAACGGGATGTTTGCTCTTGTTGATTACCGCCGGTTGCGGCGAGACCGTCGTCGAACGCGAACTCGCCGAAGTCAAAGGGACGGTCACGTACAACGGGAACGTCTTGAAAAAGGGGACGGTGACGTTTCAGCCGGCCTCGGGTGCCGGAGCGGCGGCCGAGATTCAGCCGGACGGAAATTTCACTCTTCAGGCCGTCGTCGGTCCGAACACGGTGATGGTGGTCAATCGCGAGCCCGATCCCGGTCCCGGCGGTGCTGCTCCCGAAGAACGTGCAAAGGCCATGGCGGCCCAGACCGCGGTCGATCCGGCGACGATCGTCCCCGACAATTATTCCACGCCGGCCTCGCCATTGAAATACGAGGTCAAGGCGGGACCGAACACCGCCAATCTGACGATTCCCTAAGCCGACTCCCGCCCGTTTAATACGGTATTGTCGCAGAACGGGCGTCGTGAAGTCCATTTCGTTTTGCGCGTGCCACCGGTTTGAAGCCTCGGGAGTAATCTTCCCGTGCGACGTTTCAGATGGTTGGTCATCGCGGGACTGCTGATCGGCATCGCGTGGGAGGCCGGCTGATCGCTTGGGATCTGGCGCGGCCCAATACATCTGACGCCCACACTCGATCGCTTTGCCCGCCAGGGCGTCATCTTCGAACTCGCTTCCACTCCGGTTCCCTTGACGTTCCCGACTCACGTCAGCGTATGGACGAGACTCAATCCGCCGAAACACGGAATGCCTCTGATTTCGCGACCGCCCTGATGCGCAAATGAACGGGTCGTTACCTCGGCTTTGCGTAAAAAATTCGCGGCATTATCGAGACAAATTAAAAAAAACTTAATTTGGTCTCCGAATTTGATTGACAATTTCATGACTTTATCAAACAATCAGATTTGTCGTTCAGAGTGCGCTTCGATGTGGTTCTTCATCATGTCGCTTGCTCCTCGAATAAGCGACGAATCCTTTCACAAATAATTCTCAAGACATGACCTATCACGGGGCCGACGATTCGGCCCCTTATCCTGTTGACTTAACGTCTTCACATTTTCATTGGCCGAGTCGCGTCAAGTTCTTTTTTTCATTTCACAGTTTCGAGGAGTCCCCGCATGAGAACGCTGCATCTGAACCGATACCGACGAACGGCGTTTACGTTGATCGAACTTCTGGTCGTCATCGCCATCATTGCCGTGCTAATCGCTCTGCTCTTGCCTGCGGTTCAACAAGCGCGGGAAGCGGCCCGGCGATCTTCGTGCCAGAACAACATGAAGCAGATTGGTCTGGCCATTCATAATTATCACGATGCACACGGCGTCTTTCCGCCGGGTGTCGCCAACGGGCCGACCAACAGCAGCGGCGGGCCGACGATGTACATCATGATGCTCCCTTACCTTGATCAGGCCAACGTTTACAACCAGATGAACTTTAGCTTGAACGCCGGCGACACGTACAACCCCGTTTTTCAACCGGCGATCAATACGATTATTCCCCCTTACAACTGCCCCAGTTCGACGGCAGCGCTCAGCTACAACGTCTATGGCGGGACGACGGTTTGGTATACGCAATTGGGAATGACGGAATACCTGGGAATCGCCGGCTCCGATCGGGGGCCCAGCGTCTCATCCGCCCCGGGCGGTCCGATGTCGTCGGAAGGCTGTTTTGCCTACACCTCGCGCTGGGGCCGCGGGGCAAAGATCGGTATTAAGGATGTGACTGACGGTACATCCAACACGGCTGGCGTCGGTGAGTTCTCGGGACTCACCAAAGGACAGCAATATTACGCCAATAAAGGGAGAGGTGACGACGGTGAGCCGTGGTGCCTCGGCGAAGACTACAACTGGCAATATGCGCTGCGAACCGTCAGCGTTCCGCCGAACGCGGCCTGGTTCTACAACGCAGCGATGGTGATTCCCGGTTACTTACCCGCGCCGATGACCGGACGACTGAACGACGCCGCCCTGCATAGCATGCATCCCGGCGGGATTCATGTTCTGATGATGGATGGCGCCGTGCGGTTTATTTCCGAAAACATCGACATGACGACCTTCAAGAATCTGGCCGACAAGAGCGACAACAAGGTGTTGGGCGAGTTCTAACGCCGCTGTGCCGTTATTGTTGATATCGGGCCGGCACTGCGAGCGAATCGCGGGTGCCGACCCTCTTCGAGGCTATCCGGAAAGTTGGCTCGAACACAATTCGTGGTATCGAGGCGGTGCAATGGGCACAACATCTCGTAGGACTGCCAACATTTCCGGATAGATTCTTACAAACATTCCAGCGCTCTTTGTTTTCTTATAGAGGAAGTTTCCGCGATGTATCACCGTGTGCAACGTCGACTGGCTCCCGCCCTCTGCGGGCTGCTGATTCTGAGCATTTTTGGCTGTGGAGGCGAGGAGGGACGAGGTCTGCCCAAGTCACCCGTGTCGGGAAAGGTGACGTTTAACGGTGAAACTCTTCCCGATGGAACGATTACTTTCATTCACCAATCCGGTGATATTTCGGCAGTCAGTTTTGGCGCGGATGGGCTTTATCAACTCGACGTGGCCGAGGGCAAGAACGAGATCCTGGTCAAGTCCGCGGATATTACCGGCGGCGGCACCGCCGGTGCCGATGGGAACCGCTCGGAAGGGATGGAAATTCACAAAAGCCGCATTCCAGAACGTTACGTTATGGTGGGACAAACGGGACTGACGCTCGACGTAAAGCCGGGCGAGAACAAGTTCGACGTCAAACTCGAAGGCGAAGCGCCGACCTATTGAAAAGACGGTTTGTGAGGCCCGCAGATTTGTACGCAGTTCAGTCGTCCCGAGAATACCGGGGCTGACGGCGGCGTAAAACGTTCGTGGTTTCGGCCGTTCCATCCGGGTAAAACAAATGGGGGTCTTCCGTCGGCGACGCTCTGTTTTCTCGGTTGTCGTCGCCGTCATCCTGTTCTTTGTCGCAGGCGTCTGGTGGCTGAAGCAGGACTCGGCCGATCAACTTCTTGCGCGGGCCAACTTGGCATTCGAGGCGAAACAGTTCGTAGAGTGCGAGCGGCTGGCGAAACAGATTCTTGCCAAAGACGCCCATCACACGCGGGCGTCCCTTCTCCTGGCTCGCATCGCACACGAAACGAAACGTCCGCACGAGGCGCTGGAAAATCTGTCTCGCGTCCTCGCCGCAAACGATGAGAATTTTCAAGAGGCCGCCTTTTATACCGGCGACGTCTGGTTGTTCGACCTCAAGCAACCCGCCAAAGCCGAGGAGTATTACCGCCGGGTTCT
>JBBECD010000141.1:0-23440 GCA_040881995.1 Planctomycetaceae bacterium | reverse complement strand
AATCGACACGCCCGTCGAAGACTCCGGGACGTGCCACCCAAATTAGGACACCACCTGACTTGCCCCTTCTAAGATCGGACGGTCGTCAAAAGCGATTGGCATCGATATAATGATGGTTTGATCTCCGAATCACTCAGATTGACCATTCATGAGCGACCTAGAAACGGCACAATTGAATTCTTCGCGGCAACGGCCGGCTTTGCATGAGCCGATGGATCCCGCTTTGACGACGATTCAGCCGGGCGGGGGAGTGATCTGGCGGTGGGAACTGGCGTGGGGGCGCGTCCGCCGGCGGTGGCTGAAAACGTTTCGCCGCGGTTATGTCGAGCGGATGAAGACCATGCGTCAGGGGGATTACAACCCCTGCCCTTTCGACGTGCTCGATTCGCGCGACCTCAAATATTATCGCAACCAGGGGGGATATTACTGGAAGCCCGAGGACGACCCCTTCGCCTGGCGCGATCGCATTCCCTTCGCTCGCGTCGGACTGGCGGAACTGTTGGTCTTTTCCGTCGCAACTTTCGGCTCGGCGGCGGTCTGCGCGGCGATCGCGAGTTCGATTGAACTTTCGCGGATGGTCAACGCTCTGCTGTGGCTCGTCGCCGCGGCGATGGCGGTTATCGGCGGATTGGTCGTCTGGTTCTTTCGCGATCCACTGCGGCCGATTCCGCAAGATGAGGGTGTGCTTGTCTCCCCTGCCGATGGTAAGATCGTGGCGATCGAAACGATCGAACACGACGAATTCATCGGCGGACCGGCGATCATGATCGGGATTTTTCTCTCCATCTTTAACGTGCATATCAACCGCAGTCCGTTCGCGGCGAGAGTCATCGGTCTGACCTATAAACCGGGCAAGTATCTGAACGCCCTGTTGCCGCGCTCCGCGGTCGAAAACGAACAACTTGCCTTTCGCCTCGAAGAGATTGAGTTTCCGCATCGGCGGATGATCGTGCGGCAGATCGCCGGGGCGATCGCCCGGCGGATTGTGTGCTGGCTCAAACCGGGCGATCGGCTCCAACGGGGGGAACAGGTCGGGATGATCAAACTCGGTTCGCGGACCGAACTGGTGATCGAACACCAGCCGGGGCTTGAAATCGTGGCGAAACTCGGCGACAAGGTGCAAGCGGGATCGAGCGTGCTGGCGAGGTATTGGGTGGAAAAGTGAGACGTGAAAAGTGAATGACTAAGGGCTTAGGCATTTTTTCAACCCATGCGGCATTTGCCATGAAAAGAATCATGAAACCTCCGAAGATGTTCGCCGTGCTGCCGACGATGCTCACGCTGGCGAACGGCGCGTGCGGGTTCGGCAGCATTACGATCGCCGCAAAGGTCGGCCCGGAAGGGATCGACGCGCAGCAGACGTTGTTCGTCGCCTCGCTGCTGATTTTTTTGGGCATGGTCTTCGATATGTTCGACGGTCAGGCGGCCCGCTGGGCCAACTCGGCGAGCGAATTCGGGGCCGAACTCGACAGCTTGTGCGATGCCGTCACATTCGGCGTCGCGCCGGCGTTTCTGATGTTGCAATTCTCGCGAGAGCATTATCATTCGCGGCTGTTGTGGGTGATCGCCGTGCTGTTCGCGATGTGCGCCGTGCTGCGATTGGCTCGTTTCAACGTCGAGACCGACGACGACGATTCGCACGAGTATTTCAGCGGGTTACCCTCGCCGGCGGCGGCGGGGACGGTCGCGGCTTTTCCGATTGCGGCGCGGGGCCTCATGAACTGGTCGGGAGACAAACGGGTCGCCGATCTTGCTCCGTGGGCTGACCAGATCAACATGGCGATGCATTTCATTTTGCCGCTGCTGACGTTTATTACCGCGTTTCTGATGGTGTCGCGGATTCGGTATCCGCATGTGTTCAACCAATGGTTTCGCGGCGTGCGGACGCGCAAACACGTGATTCAGCTCCTCTTGGCCGGGGCGGTGATTTTCGTCGTGCGAGAGATGGCGTTGCCGTTGGTGTTGTGCTTCTTCACGTTTGCATCCCCGGTGCGAGCGGCATGGATGGAATGGGTCGCGCCGCGGTTCAAAAAGTCGAAAACAGGAGCAGGTGAGCGCTAACGTGTTTACAGGACTCGTGGAAGGAATGGCGGTCGTCGGCGGGATTGCTCCCGAAGGGACCGCCGTGCGTTTGACGATCGAATTTCCGGCCGAATTGTGTGACGACGCGAACCTCGGGGACAGCATTTGCCTCAACGGTTGTTGCCTGACGGTCGTGGCGATCGACGGACAGAAGCTGGCGTTCGAAGCGGGGGCGGAGACCCTCGCCAAGACGAATCTCGGGCTGCTTCAGCCGGGGGACTGCCTGAACGTCGAGCGTTCGCTGCCGGTCAACGGACGATTGGGAGGGCACGTCGTCCAGGGGCACGTCGAGGGGACGGCTTGCGTTGCCGAGATCCGCACCGACGGCGCATGGGTGACGATGCGGTTCACGTTGCCGCAGGCGCTGGTGCGGTTCGTCGTTCCCAAAGGCTCGATCGCCGTGGATGGAATCAGCCTGACGGTGGTCGACGTGGCCGAGAACGCGTTCAGTGTGGCATTGATCCCGCACACACTAGAATCGACGACGCTGGGACAAAGGCACGCCGGTGATCTGGTCAACATCGAGACCGATATTTTGGCCCGGTATGTCGAACGGTTATTGGGGCCGTATTTGGAATCACGCCCATAGAAAATCGATGGAAGAGGTTTAACGCAGAGTCGCGGAGAAATATCCACAATAAGAGGGGAAGACGACCAACGTCACGATGAGAAATTCCGATCGCCAGACTCGTTCGTATTTGATGAAGCTGTTCGCCGAGCACGGCTTTCATCCGCGCGGGGATCTCGGGCAGAATTTTCTGATCGACCTCAACTTGATGGAATACATCGTGCGAGCGGCGGGCTTGCAGCCGAGCGACGTCGTGCTCGAAATCGGCGCGGGGACCGGCGGGATGACGAGCATGATGGCCCCGCAGGTGTCGCGCGTGCTGTCGATCGAAATCGATACCAACATGTACGCGATGGCGCGCGAGGCGACCGAGCCGTTCGAGAACGTCACGCTGCTGCGGACCGACGTGCTGAAAAACAAAAATCGATTCTCGCCGCTCGTGGTGGAAACGCTGCAAGAGATTCTGGCGGAGGCGCCCGATCCCGAATTCAAACTGGTGGCGAATCTGCCGTACAATGTGGCGACGCCCGTGATCTCGAACCTGGTCGCGTCCGACCTTCCCTGGTCGGTGATGGTGGTGACGATTCAATGGGAACTGGCTCAAAAGATGGCCGCCAAGCATGGGGATTCGGGCTACGGAGCCCTCGCCGTCTGGCTGCAATCGCAGTGCCGGGTGAAGATTCTCAAGAAGGTTAAACCGACGGTCTTCTGGCCCCGGCCGCAAGTCGACTCGGCGATCGTGCGGCTCGAACCGCTGGAGAATCCGCCGACGAAAATCGACGATCGCCGATTTTTCCATGATTTCATTCGGCGGCTGTTTTCGCAGCGGCGGAAACTGCTGCGGACCGTGCTCATCGGCATGTACAAGAAACAATTGTCGAAAACTCAGATCGACCAGTTGTTAGCCGACGAGGGGATGGACGAGAATGCGAGGGCCGAGAATCTCGACATCCCCCGATTGATTGCGTTGTCGAACCGGTTTCGGCAGGAGGTCGGCGACGTGCCTGTCGAAACCGATGCGGCGGAGGAGTCCGGTGAGGAAACCGGTGAGTGATTTTAGTGGAGTGGACTTGAGAAACGGCGCGGTTTCTCGAAGAATCGGATAACTCAGATGGTTGGCGAGATTTTCGTCGGAATACGGGCTTTAAGCCTGCATCCGGCGGAAAAAGACTGAAAACGGCAGGTTTAAGCCTGTACTCCAACCAAAGCAAACCTTTCAAGAGAGAAAGAGCAAAGCCATGGAAGATCGCATTGCCTACCGTGGTTTGACATTTGACGACGTGTTGCTGGCACCGGCGTATAGCGAAGTGATGCCCTCGGAAGTCGACGTCTCGACCTGGTTCACTCGGCGGATCAAACTCAACGTGCCGATCATCAGCAGCCCGATGGATACCGTCACCGAGAGCGAAATGGCGATCGCCATGGCTCAGGAAGGGGGGATCGGTATCATCCATAAGAATATGTCGATCGAACGGCAGGCGCTGCAGGTCAGTCGCGTCAAGCGGAGCGAACATGGCGTAATCGTCGACCCGGTTACGCTTCGCCCCGATGCGAAAGTCGGCGAAGCGATTCGGATCATGGATGAGCGAAACATTGGCGGCGTGCCGATCACGGAAAATGGGAAACTTAAGGGGATTTTGACGCGCCGCGACTTGCGGTTCCTGGAATCAAAAGAGGTATACGTCTCGGACGTGATGACCAAGGAAAATTTAGTGACGGCCAGTGAGGAAACCGACTTACAAGAAGCGCAGCGGATCATGAAAGAAAATAAAGTCGAGAAACTTCTTCTGGTTGACGAAAATTATCAACTGAGAGGGTTAATAACGATTAAAGACATTGACAAGAATTTGCGGTTTCCGCGGGCATCGAAAGACGCACGGGGAAGGCTGCGAGTGGGGGCGGCGGTCGGCGTGCATGATTTCGACCGCGCCGCCAGCCTGATCGATGCGGGAGTCGATGTTCTGGTCGTCGACAGCGCGCACGGTCACACCAAAAACGTCATCGAAACGGTCCGGGAGATCAAACACCGGTGGGATATCGACGTGGTGGCGGGAAACGTCGCCACCAAGGAGGGGGCGCGCGATCTGGTCAATGCGGGAGCCGACGCCGTTAAAGTCGGCATCGGTCCCGGGTCCATCTGCACCACGCGGATCATCTCCGGCGTCGGCGTGCCGCAGTTGACCGCCATCTCGCACGCCGCCAAAGCGGTGGCAGAGGCCAATGTCCCGGTGATTGCGGACGGAGGAATACGCTACAGCGGCGATTTGACGAAAGCATTAGCGGTCGGGGCGCACTCCGTAATGATCGGAGGCTTGCTCGCCGGTCTGGACGAAAGTCCGGGCGAAATGATCCTGTTTCAGGGGCGAACGTTTAAGCGATATCGAGGGATGGGATCTCTGGGGGCGATGGTTCAAGGCAGCAGCGAACGGTATCGGCAATCCGATCAAAGCGAAGGAAAAGAAGACGGCAAAAAAGGAAACAAACTGGTCCCCGAAGGGGTCGAAGGGCGTGTGCCGTACCGCGGAGCGCTGAGTGCCTTGCTGTATCAATTGATTGGAGGATTGAGAGCAGGCATGGGTTATCTCGGGGTCCAGTCGATTGCGGACTTACGCACGGAAGCAAAATTTATTCAGGTCTCGCCTGCCACGGTGAGGGAGAATCATCCGCATGATATCACTATTACTCAAGAAGCACCGAATTACACATTCGAACATTCTCCGGTCGAAACGAGTTAAGCGCCCCTCCCCTATTTGTAGTTGCCGCTCGCTGGTGACCGCCACACTTCTGGCCGTGAGCTTGAATTTTTCATTGAATGCCGAGGACGTTCCGCAGCGTCTCGAAGAATACCAGCCGGAATTCTTCGCACAGAACGGCCCGCTCGATCGGCTCAAAAAGCGGTCGGCGAAGCGGCGGTGGAACGAAGTCCGCCGCGACGAGCGGACGTCGAAACGGGACAAGGACGACAAAACTCCCGACACGTTGAACGGCAATCCCGATCGGCCCATCCCTCTGCCGCACAGCGCGGATTCGATTCCGGAAACGCGGACGCCGGAAAACGACGCGACGGAATTGGAAACGACCGAAATTGAAGCGGCCGACAAGAATTCCGCCGAAAACAACGCGGAGCCGTCCCTCGGCGGGGCGATTGGCGAAACAAACGGCGATGCGGCGGACCGCAATAACGGGTCTGCGACCGTGTCGGAGACGATCACGACGCCGCGCGCCGCAACGTCTGCCACGTCCACCTCTTCGCGTTCGCAGCGATCGGCGCCGTCTCAGCCGTCCGAATCGGCAGGGGATTCTCTCACGAGCCCTCGCACCGGCGAGGTTCGGGTTCCCGAGCCGAGGATCTCGGCGGCGTTGACGCGGCAACCGGTTTCAGAAGGTTATGAGGAACCCGTTCGCAGTCCGGCGCAGTTGAAGTCGATCAAGAACATTATGCCGTTCCGCAACTACGAGCCCGATCCCTTGCTCGCGGAGAACGATCCCTGCAACAACCTCTGTCCGCGACCGGACGGCGCACCGTGCGAGCCTCTGCCGGACCAACCGGTTCCCGAATGTCCGGAAGAGTTTCGGCTGAGCGAGAGCGGTTTCGAAGCGCGCATGTTCGAAGAGAGCAGCTATCTCTGGGAACCGTCGAACATTTTTTATCATCCTCCCTATTTCCAGGATACGAAACTCGAACGATACGGACAGACGTACCACGACGTCGTGCAGCCGTTCGCGTCGGTTGGACGTTTCGGAATTCAACTGATAGGATTGCCGTATCAAATGGTGATCGACCAGCCGTGCCGCAAAGTCTATCCGTTGGGTTATTATCGCCCCGGCGATTGCGCCCCCAAACGAATTCCGCAGATTCCGTGGAACGCGAGGGCGGCTTTGTTTCAGGCGGAGGTCGTCACCGGTGCGTTTTTCCTGTTTCCGTAATGGCCGTCTGTGACCGCCGTTCAGACTCAGACACCGGATATTCAGCCCGATATGATCGAACAACAACTCACCGCCGCCAAAGATTCACTTGTGACCAGCATCATCGATCGGATCGACGTCTTGCTTCTGCAGGCAGAGGCCCAGACGCGTCCTTTGGAAATCGAGCCGTACCGCAGCCGGCTGTTCGAACTGTTCGTGCTGGCGGATGGCGCGGGGTATCTGCGGGAAAACTCCGAAACAAACCTGACGGCGGATGCCTTGTGCCGGTTGCTCGCGCAGCGCTGGGGACTCGCCGAAGCCGCTCAACAGGCGACCGAGACCCAGACCCGCATCCCGCAGGAACAACTTTCGAAAATGCGGCTGCTCTGGTCGCTGATGCGGATGTGGATGGAATGGACCTACGCCTGGCAGCGCTGGCCCGAATTCCACGGCGGATGATCGTCCAGAGTCGAGGAACGCGAGTCCAGGGCCGGAGCGTAGGCGCGGTTCTGCGAGCCGCGCGGTTTTTCGCATCGGGTTGTCCTTCTCGATGGCACCGATTTTTCGCCCCCGCTATCGATGGGCGGAGGCTCGCGATCGCTCCCTTCACGCGGCACAATCGGGCGTGTTGACATCGATTCGCCAAGCTCGTTGAAGGGCGTATGTTCCCTAGTGCATACTACCCCTCCGGAATCAGGTAACTTGCCCGATGATGCGAATATCTGATTGACACTTTGTGCGACGGTCACTTAGACTCAAAACTAAGGCGTACGCCTCCCTGAGATCGAGGCGGCGGTGGGTGGGTCAACCCCGACCAGACGATCGTCGAGGGAAAGGTTTCTTAACGGGTGATGAGGGCCTTATGGTGCGCTGGGCATCGTCAGGACCGGTTTCATATCATCGACTCCGATGCACGCGCGAAATGGCAGGAACATCATGGATCGATTTTCAATGAAACGCCGTATCACAGGAAAAATATTCGATAGGGTTGCGTCCCGGACAATGCGATATTCCGCAGGCCGCTCGCGCTCGCCAACTATCAATCGGCGAGCCGCACTGGCGGCCCTCATCGCATTCGTCGGTCTCTTGGCGGACGGTGCGTCGCTTGCGAGGGGACAGAGCCCGGCACCGGCGAATTGCGTTCGCCTCGAAATCTACGTCAAGAACGACTGCAAAGAGTGCGAGGCCGTCGAAAGCGAATTGGCGAAATTCGCCGAGAAGCGGGCCGGCGTGATCGTGCGGACGTTTAACGTCGACGCCGATCCCCAACACGCCGAGCGGTTAGAAAAAATCCGCGACTACTTCAAAGTGGAAAAGGTCACGTACCCGGTCGTATACGGCTGCAATACCTTCTTGCAAGGGTTTAACGCCCGGAAAACCGCGACGGCGGCCGTCGAACGGATGCTGACGATCACGGCGTATTTGCGGGCCGGGTGCCCCCATTGTGCCGCGGCCAAGCGTTTTCTGCCGGGACTGATGCGGCGTTACCCGGCGTTCCGGCTGGTCCAGTACGATGTGGTTCAGGATTCCCGAGCGCTCGACAGCATGGAAGCGGTGGTGCAGCGTTACCGCCAGAGTGCTTCGAGCTTGCCGGTGATTCATCTCTGCAATCAATTGTCGATCGGTTACGACACCGACCGGACGACCGGACGACGCATCGAGTCGATCATGAAATATTGGACGTCAGCCTGTCCCCCGCGCGAACAAAACGACGGCAAGTCGAGCGGCCGAATGCAAAAACCATTCGGCCATCATGCCGCCGGTTTGGACAATCCGCGCGGGCTATCTCGACAAGAGGCGTACGTGTTGTCGAAAGGAGGCCGCCCCTCGTGGGCGTCCTTTCCGGTAGTGATGCTTTTTTTTTATTCAGCGGATGGCGACGTCCCGGACGAATCAAAAACCGACGACGAATCGTTCGACGATCCGCTCCCGCCCCCTCCGTTGGGAGATGAAGAGTATGCCCCGCTGCCGCCGGGGGTTTCCGACGGAGCGCCTCCCCCGCTGGACCATGGGATCGCCGACGATCCCACGCTGAATCCCGAGAGTATGGAGGTTCCCTTCTTCGGCACGCTGAGCCCGCGGAATCTCGGCATGCCGGCTTTTACGATCATGGTAGGGCTCGTTGACGGGTTCAATCCCTGCGCAATGTGGGTGTTGTTGTTTCTCTTGTCGTTGCTGGTGAATCTTAAGAGCCGAACCAAAATTCTCGCCGTCGCGGGGACGTTCGTGGTCATTAGCGGCGTCGCCTACTTCGCGTTTATGGCGGCGTGGCTGAATGTGTTTTTGCTGATCGGTTATCTGCGATCGGCTCAAATTGTGCTCGGAGCGTTGGCGATTCTCGTGGGGAGCGTCCACGTCAAAGATTTTTTCGCCTTCAAGAAGGGGATTTCTTTTTCCATCCCCGAATCCGCCAAACCGGGCATTTACGCCCGAGCCCGCAAGATTGTGATGGCTGAGAACATCTGGGGGGCCATCACCGGGGCGATCGTGCTGGCGGTGCTGGTCAATGTGATCGAACTCTTATGCACCGCCGGGCTACCGGCGATGTATACCCAGATCCTGACGATGCAGAATTACCCCCCCTGGAAAAACTACGCGATGCTGGGGCTGTATAATCTCGCCTACATGTTCGACGACAGCCTGATGGTCGGCATCGTGGTCGTGACTCTCGGCAAGCGCAGGCTCCAGGAAAAAGAAGGCCGCTGGCTCAAACTCCTCAGCGGCGCTCTCATCCTGGTGCTGGGCGTGGTGATGATCTTCAAACCCGAACTGCTGATTTGATGCAAATCTAAATGACGAATGTCGAAATAGCGAGGAAAGATTGAGCATTCGACATTTGGTCATTCGGATTTGATTCGACATTCGGATTTCGACATTCGGACTTCCGTTCAATACCACTGATACACATAATCGTGAAACTGCTTCAATCGTTCCTCGCGGATGAGCGAATCCACTTCGATTCGCAGCGCACTGTGGCCCTTGCGCAACTCGCCGAGCGCGAGTTGATCGCCGAACTGAAACGTCGTCCAACCCTGCTTCTCCCGCATATCGGCCACCTCTTCCGCCCGTTGATAATACTCGGCGAGCAGCGCCCGCACGCCTTCGCGGATGATTTCGTTGTCGCTCTCGAGCAGCGGCATCAGCAGCAGAATTCCCTCGGAATTGATCGGGTGCACGCTGATCTGCACCGCCGGCGCCGGATCGCCCGCGAAAATTCTCTTCACATTATAACCGACGACTATCGTATCGAGCGGCGTCATCGCCAAAAGATACAACGCGATCGCCAGCGTCAACAACTGTCGCCGCACCAGCCATAAAAAGTTGCGCTGATACACGATCTTCCAGATGACGATAAAGAAACCGACAAGGACGGCGGAGATGCCGTAGAGCCCGACGATCCGCATCCGCGTCATGCCGTTGAAGCCGACGTAAATGAACAGCCGATGATAAATAGCGGCGGCGAGCAGCAGGTTCTCCAGCGACCATAACCAGGCCAGTTTTCGCAGCACGCCGATGCGCGGATCGCGGCTGATGTTGCCGCGGAAGACCATCGAGAGAATCACGGTCGCCAACGCGAGGGCGATCGTCAGCCACGCCGCCCCTTCGTGCGCGTAGCCGGAGTAATGAAAACCTTCCGGAAACTCGCGGAACCACAACGTGCCGAACTCGAACGGCAGGTAGACCGCGAACAACACCGCGACCGTCACCAGCGTGTTGCGAAACATCGGATACAAATGCGGCAGCGGCGAGCCGCGTTCCCCTGGCCGCGTATCTTCGTCCGCGGCGAATTCGTATTGGGCGCGGTTGATCCGCGGACGCAATAAGCCGATGGCGAGCCACCACGCCGCGACCCAGAACCACAGCTCCCAGAAATCGGGCGCAAATTGCCGCAACCAGAGGTCGATCGATTTGGCGAACGTGGCAAATCTCTCGCCGATGGCTTGCAGCAGGTCGGGATTGGCGAGCACGAAGATCCAGCCGAAAATCAGAAAGACCAGCACCGGAGCGACGAGCGCCCCCCATCCCGATCTCGGTTCGTACCGCATCTGCATGTCGACCCGACGGCAATGGGTGCCAATTCCCCAGAAACCGGACTGAAACGTCTGCAGCGCGAACGAAATCGCTTCGACGACGTGGGGCGTTAAGCCGACGAGCGTCATCGCAAACGCCACGAGCAGCGAAAAGCCGATGCCGACCAGCGGTCCCGACCCGCACCACAACAGCTTGCCCGCTAAGGCGATGAGCATCAGAGAGACGATCCACATCCCCCGTCCCGCGCGGCGTTCCGGAGAACTCAACCACAACAACGGCGGCGCGGCGGCGAACAACAGCGCATAACCGGCATAGCCATGACCGCGGTAAATCGTGACGTCGCAAACTGCCACGAAGGCGACAATGCCGAGAATTTCTCGCCAGCGAACCGGCGCATCGGCGTTCGAAACCTCGACAGCGGAACGAACGGCCGCGACGTCGGCGGTGAGATCGACCGCCATATTCGGCAGCGCCGACGATTTCGCAGGGTCGCCGGGCGAGCCCGCATCAGAAAAACCGCTCATAAACTCCCCTCGCTCCAAGACCCGGTTGAAATGCATAAGGCAGAGTTCTTCCCGGAGAGATGATTTCGGCGTTGCCGGGGAACGTGAGGGAGCGGCGTTCGCTGTCGCGACCGCTCGGTTCCGACGCAGCGCTCTCACCTCGCATTACGCCGAAACGATGACGAGAGTTGGAACGGTGAGCAAAGAAAAACGACTCGTCACGTGTTATCGCCCGAACCGGTAGCGGCCGCTTCCTCAGCTTCCTCCTGCAGCCGCGATTCGAGTTCTTCGATCGCGTACTTGAGCGCTTCACGCGCCTCTTTGACTTTTTCCTTGGAAACCAGGCCCTTTAATTTGGCGAGCCCTTTGCTGGTCCCGATTTCGGTGAGAATGTCGTACGCCTCGACGCGCATCGTCGGATGCTTGTCGGTCGCCAGCTTAAGAACGACCGGTTCTGCAACCGGTCCCATTTCGCGCAGTGCAGCGCTGGCGTTCTTCGCCTGGAAAAAATCAGTCATCAACATGGCCGCCGCCTTCGCTCCCGCTTCACTGGGATTTCGCGCCATGATGTCCAGGATTTTATCCTTGCCGAATTTCGGATGGGGATCCGACAACATGCGAATAAAATGGTTCGTGAGCTTGGAGCCCAACCACGTTTCCATCGCGCGCAAATAGGCGTCCTGGCGATGCCAGGCCCAGGTGTTTTCCATGCCGGCGATCAACGCTTTGGCAACGTCCTCTTTCCGCGACTCTTCCACGTCCAGTTGCGACAGCCGGTTGCAGACGTGTTCCAACAACGACGGGTTCGCCTCCAGCTTCTCCAGCACGCGAATCGCCCAATCGATTTCACTTTCACCGGCTTTCGGCCGTTTGTCTCCCTCCCAGCGAATTCGCTCCATCTCGGCGAGTTCAGCCGCCGTCGGGCGACGCGGCAACTCGGCGGGCAGTTTCGCCGTGATCAGCACGCTTTGTTCGGACGGATTCAAGTCGGCAATGCTGCCGAACGTAATGCGCGAGGTGAGGGCGTTGATGCTTTTCACCGGCGCGATGAAGAGCCGATAAGTTCCCGGTTTGGTCAGGCGGGGCCCGACGACCGTGAGCTTGGATTTATCTTCCGACAGGTTCTGGACCTCGGTCTCAAGAAAATAAGTGACGTCGTCCGAGTCTCCTTCCGCGTTTGTCACGTCCATCATGACGACCGATTCGCGGCCGTGCTGGATGTAAAGCTCTTCGACGTCGATATCGGGAACCGGGACCGGCAGCGCGGACTGAATCACGATCGTGCGTCCGTTTTGATCGATGGAAGGAGTGCCGATTGCCAGCCGCGAGGCGAACTGGTTCAGATCGAGAACCGGTCCGGCGTAATAGATGTATTGGCCGTTGCCGAACGATCCCCCTTTCACGTCCGGGTAAGGAACGTCCGATTCGACCTGCTTGTACTTAAACCAGACCGTTTGCGGACCGAAACCGCCCCACGTGTTTTGATGTTCGGCGGTCGCCTGCTGCGCCGCCGCCTGGCGATTCACCTCGGTCATTTGCGACGCCCGTTTTTGACCATCCTGGTAATCGGCGTACGCCGCCTTGAAAACCTTGCGTTCGAGATAATGATCGGCGTCGGCTTCGACTCCGCCCACGCCGTTGATCACCACAATTGCCATTTTCCCCTGAGTGTAGCGCTGCACGATCCCGTCATAGGCACGTTGCAGCGATTGCTTCTGAAGATTCTTTTCGTATTCTGCATTGTTCGCCGTCGGCTGTGCCGCGGCTTGACTTGGCGGTGCGGTTGTCGCGGCGGGCGGGTTCTGGCCCGGCTGCACCGAAGCCGCCGGCTGCATCGGTTGTTGCCATTGCAGAGGAGCCTGCTGCTGCGCCGATCCCGCTGAAGAAGTGATGGGGACCGGGCTCGGCGATACTTCCGATCCTGGAGGAGCATCATTGAAACTGCTGCCGCTGCCGTCGCTGCTCTTGCCGCAGCCCGCGACCGGTAACAGCATGGCGCCGGCCAACAGCGCCGAGATCACGCCTCGCCGAGTCGAACGCGACATCAACGACCAACGACGACATGACGGACACGCGCGGATCATCTCAGACATCGTACCTCTCCTGATAGGCAGGTATGAAGGGTGGTATCGGCCGAAATTGAGGCTGGCCACGAGACGGGACACAAGGTTATCGACAAGCCTGCAATCGGCCTTACGCTTCAAATTGGAAATTGCCGGAACCGTAGCCAATGCGAATTTGATCCATAGAAGTCTACCATCAAGGTTCCTCCCAATTCAAGCGAATGTGCAGGTAGTCGGTTGTTGGAAATCGAACAATCCTCGCGAGAACTCGCTGCATCCGGCTCGCGGAGATTGCGAGACCGAAATTCTCCCCGCTACAATACACGCCTTTGATTTCAGCGGCTGACGAACGTCGCGAGATCTCTTCAAGTAGCGATTCGAGCATAACTTAAGGACCAGCGATTGTGTTAAGGACTCATACGTGCGGCGAACTTCGCAGAACTCACGTCGACCAGGTGGCGACCCTGTGCGGCTGGATCGATAAATACCGCGATCATCACGGCATCGTGTTCATCGATCTCCGCGACCGTTACGGCAAGACGCAGATCAAGTTCAACCTCAGCGACAGTAGCCAGGTTCAAGAAACCGCCCGCGGCCTGCGCTACGAAGACGTGATCCAAGTGACAGGTAGAGTCGTCTCGCGACCGTCCGATATGTTCAACCCCAAACTCGACACGGGACAGATCGAACTGCATGCGCAGGATCTGGTCGTGCTCAATAAGAGCAAAACTCCGCCGTTCGAACCCGATGGGGCAACGATGCCCAACGAAGAACTGCGGCTGAAATACCGCTTCCTCGATCTCCGCCGGCCGCAATTGCAGCAGTCGCTGATGCTGCGTCATCAACTGTCGAAGTCGACTCGCGATTATTTCGACGAGAACAAATTCCTTGAGATCGAAACGCCGATTATGGGCCGCAGCACGCCCGAAGGAGCCCGCGATTATCTCGTCCCCAGCCGCGTGCATGAGGGATGTTTCTATGCGCTGCCCCAGTCGCCGCAGTTGTACAAGCAGATTCTCATGATCGGCGGGTTCGACCGCTATTTTCAGATCGCCCGTTGTTTCCGCGACGAGGATTTGCGCGCCGACCGTCAGCCCGAATTCACGCAGATCGACGTCGAAATGGCCTTCGTCACCCGCGAAGACATTCTGCAGACGATCGACGGCCTGCTCGCCCGGCTGGTGAAAGACCTCCGTGGCGTCGAACTCAAATTGCCGATTCCCCGTTACTCGTATCGTGACGTGATGGAGCGGTACGGTTCCGACAAACCGGATCTCCGCTTCGGCATGGAACTGATCGACCTCGCCGCCGTCGCCGCCGCATGCAACTTCGGCGTGTTCAAATCGACGATTGAAAAAGGAGGCCGGGTCCGCGGCATTCGCGTCGCCGGCGCGGCCGAGAAATACAGCCGCAAGATGATCGACGAGTTGACCGAGTTCGTCAAAGGTTACGGTGCGCAAGGTTTGGCGTTCTTCCGCGTAAAAGGGACCGAACTCGATTCGCCGATCGCTAAATTCTTCAGTCCCGAGCATCAGCAGGCGATCGTTCAGAAACTCTCCGCCGAGACCGGCGATCTCATCTTCTGCGTCGCCGATACGCCGAAAGTCACATCGGCGGCGCTGGCGGCTTTGCGCCATCGGTTGGGAAAGGAACTGCAACTGTACGATCCGCTCGAACTGAGCATCGCCTGGGTGCTCGATTTTCCCATGTATGCCTGGAACGAAGAAGAACAGCGCTGGGAGGCCGAGCATCATCCCTTCTGCCAACCGATGGACGAGGACATTCCGCTGCTCGACACCGACCCCGGCAAGGTGCGGGCGCAATCGTACGACTTGATTTGCAACGGTTACGAAGCCGCCAGCGGCAGCGTGCGTATTCACGACCCGGCGGTGCAGCAGCGGATCTTCAATTTCATCGGCATCACGCCCGACGAGGCCGAGGCCCGCTTCGGGTTTCTGCTGGAGGCGCTCCGCTACGGCGCCCCGCCTCACGCCGGAGTGGCCCTGGGTCTGGACCGCTGGGTAATGTTGTTTCTCGGTTGCGACAACATCCGCGAGGTGATCGCCTTCCCGAAGACGCAAAAAGCCTCCGACCTGCTTACAGGAGCCCCCGCCGACGTCGACGGCAAACAACTCCGCGACCTGCACATCAAGATCGACATGCCGAAGTGAGGCAATTTCGCCGAGTTTGGCCTTTACTCACAGGCGGGAGTTGTGGTGTAGTACGGGAATCGAGGGATGAAGGATGAGTCAGAGAGACGCGGTTTGCGCTGTTTCTCGTCTGATTCCTCTTGCATCTTTCAGCTTCGTTGAGAACAAGACATGCGACGGGGGCCCGATTCCCCCTGCCTTTTTCTGACTCATCCCTCATCCTTCCTCCCTCATCCTTTGATTTCCCATGTCCTACAAAGGCGTCAAACATCTCTTAGGTGAAACGAGTCTGGAGCGTAAGTGCCGCTTCCTCTTCGGGGGCGGGCTGATGCTCCTGATTACGGGGAGCTTCTATTTCTACGGCCGGCTCAATACGAGCCTGATGGATGAGCAGAACAAGACCACCGCCCGGCTGCTGGTCAAACCGGTCATTTTCGAGCATCACTGGAAATTCGTCGAACCCAAAATGGTCCAAATGATCGAAGAAATGGCCGAGGAACTCACCCCCGCGGAACTGAAGGATTACCGCTGGCAACTCTTCAATGAAAATCCCACGAAGGCGCAAGCCTCACGGCGCCCCGATACCGTAGAAGGCTTCGATGCCCTGGAACAAATGCGGCAGGGAACGAACGAGATTGTTTCCTGGGACGAGCATGGCTATCAGTATTATGGAGCGGTCCGCGCGTCACAGTCGTGCCTCACCTGCCATATCCATAAAGGATCAGGGTACGAAGTCAATTCGCTGATGGGCATGGTCCACGTCACCATTCCACTCGATCGCGTGCAGCAGGCCCGCGCCTGGAACAACGCCATCCTCATCGCCACCGCCATCGTCACCGCCGTGCTGGCCATGCTCGCGGCGTATCTCATCGTCCGCTACGTCATCGTCAAACCGGTGCTGCATCTCAAAGATGTCAGCGACCAGATCACCCGCGGCAATCTCGATTTGCGGGCCGACATTCGTACCGGCGACGAGTTCGAAGAACTCAGTCAGGCGTTCAACCGCATGTTAAGGTATCTCGTCACCGTGCAGGAAGAACTCCGTCAGGTGAACAGCAACCTCGACGGCAAGGTCGACGAACTCGCGCAGGTCAACCTGCGGTTATACGAGATGAATAAACTCAAAGATGAATTTATCGCCACCATGAGTCACGAACTCCGCACGCCGTTGAACAGCATTCTCGGCTTCAGCGATTTGCTCAACGGCGCCGAGAACATGACCGACAAGCAGAAACGGTTCGTGCATAACATTCAGAATTCGGGCCGCAATCTGCTCGCCATCATCAACGATATACTCGACCTGGCGAAGATCGAGAGCGGCAAGATGCAGTGGCAGCCGATCGAGTTCTCGATACAGGAACTGGTCGACCGGCAGGTCAATTCGATCTTGCCGCTGGCGGAAAAGAAGAACATCGAGGTCACGTCGAAGGTCGAAACGCAGTTGCCGATTTTGTTTCAGGATCCCGGCAAGATTCAGCAGATTCTCAACAATCTGCTGTCGAACGCGGTGAAGTTTACGCCCGAAGGGGGACGCATTCGCGTCGAGGCGAAACTGTCGGAGGACGACCTGATGGAACTCTCGGTCGAAGACACCGGCGTGGGCATCCCGCTCGAAGAACAGGCGACGATCTTCGAAAAATTCAGGCAAGGAAAGGGGCTCCCCGGTCAACGCGACGTCCTCACCCGCGAGTACGAAGGGACCGGTCTCGGGCTCTCGATCATCAAGGAACTCTCGAAACTGCTCGGCGGCGAAGTTTTGCTTGAAAGCGAATTCGGCAAGGGGAGCAAGTTCACGATCCGCCTGCCGATCCGCCTTCGCGAAAAGCTGCAGCCGTTCGACGTCCGCCTCCCGCTCCCCGATTACAGCCCCGAGCGCCTGCGGCTGGAAGAATCGATCGTTACCGCCAGCCGACTCACCTGACGGCGGCGATCGCCGCTCGATATTTTTATTTCTGATTTTCGTCGCGACATGCGAACCCCGCGCGATGGAGCGTGTCTTGATCTGCGCCAGATCGCGATATTGCCGGCGGCGGATCGACGTGACGGGCGAAGAACACAGCCGCGCCCAAAATGCAATGGGTGAAAAACTGAAAATATTTTGGGAATTCTGATGCAATTGGGGTTGCCGAAAACCGTCAAATTGTGAACATTGTGGTATCGGGTCGTGCAGACGCTGCATGACGGACTAGTTGTGCCGCAAATAGGCCGGTTTTGGCATGCCGGTCGGCGGTGGTTCTTCTAGTTGGAAAGGAGGTGGTCTAGTGGACAATAGTGGTAGTACTAGCCAGAGAGGTGGTATCGCTTAGCGACAGCTGGCGGGCTGTCTTCGGCAGCCACCACTTGTTCGGATCACCGTTTGATTCCGAATAAGACACGACTGAGGCCCGGTTCTCCTCTGAGAGCCGGGCCGCGTTTTTTTGAGTCAAGGGTCAAGAGACCAGAGTCAAGAGCCGGAGGAGGATGGCGCATTCAAAGGGAACAATCGCTTCCAAAGTTGAAGCATTGGCACTTCAATCGCCGATAAACCGTCTTTTTTCTCGCAAAATCAACGGTTTTGAACGCGAAAACGTGACATTCGAGCGCAAAATCATCACTTTTAAGTGTAAAAGCATGACTTTGCGACTCAAAATCATCACTTTTCGGCGCAAAAGCAGGACTTTTGGCGAAAAATCACTCACTCAGCTCACCAAATCGCTTACTCCGAGCGCCAAAACACTCACTCCGAGCGAGAAATCGCTCACTCGCAGCTTGAAATCACCGCTTCAGAGGTAACTCCGCACCGTCTCCGCACGGCTTCGACAATTCCCTCGTGTTGAAGTTATACTCACTTCCATGACCCCGACCAATCCATCGCGAGCTGGCCGACACGCCGAGGCGGCGTATGTGCATGTGCCCTTTTGCGCGCACCGCTGCGGGTACTGCGACTTCACGTTGGTCAGCGGGCGCGACGATCTTGTCGACGACTACCTGAACGCTCTCGACACCGAACTCGCCACGCTCGAAACGCCTCGGCCGATGAAGTCGCTCTTCCTCGGCGGCGGCACCCCCTCGCATCTGGCGATTCCCGATCTGTTGACGCTCTTCGAACTCCTCGCCGAATGGCTCCCCGTCGACCCCGACGAAACCGAATTCTCGCTCGAAGCCAATCCGCTCGACCTCGTCTCGGGCGAAAAGCTGCAACTCTTCGCCGAGGTGGGAGTCAACCGCATCAGCATCGGCGTGCAATCGTTCGACGACGCGATTCTTAAGACGCTCGAACGCGATCATACGGGGCAGCAGGCCGCCGACGTCATCAAGTCGGCCAAAGTTTTTATCGACAGCATCGCCGTCGATCTCATCTTCGGCGTGCCCGGCCAGTCGCTCGACGTGTGGGAGCAAACGCTCGATCTCGCGATCGAGGCGAACCCGATGCATATCTCGACGTACGGCCTGACATTCGAAAAAGGAACCTCGTTCTGGACCCGCCGCGAGAAAGGAACACTCCTTCCCCTCGTCCCCGAACTCGAACGCGAGATGTATGCGCTGGCGATGGAGAAACTCCCCGCCGCCGGGTTCGTGCAATACGAGATCTCGAATTTCGCCAAGCCCGGCCATGCCTGCCGGCACAACATCGGCTATTGGACCGGCCAACCGTTCTTCGGTTTCGGCCCCGGTGCCGCACAATATCTCGACGGCTGCCGCGAACTCAATCACCGCAGCGTGACGAACTGGCTCAAGCGAATCGAAGCGGGCGAGTCGCCGATGGTTGAAAGCGAACGCTTAGATCCCGAAGACCGAGCCCGCGAACGGGCCGTCCTGAATCTTCGTCAGGTCGCCGGTGTCGACAAAGCCGGTTTTCAAGAGCAGACCGGTTTCGACATTCGCACGTTGGGGGGAGAGGCGATCGACCGCTTTCTCGCGCGCGGTTGGCTGGAAGAAACGGCAACGCATCTGCGTCTGACCCGCGAAGGGCGGTTTGTGGCGGACACGGTGGTGGCGGAGTTTTTGTAGGAAGAGAATGGATTATGGATCATTGACGATGGATAATGTTGTCGATGAGAAACCTGAGAAAGGCGACTTCCATGACCGAATCCGAATGGCTGAAATGCTCAGACCCGACACTCATGCTCGAGTCGCTGCCGGGCAAACTCAGCATGCGACGGTTGCGCCTATTTGCTCTGGCTTGCTTTAAGCGCATCGACGGCTGGGATTGCGATGACCGAATTCGAAAAGCGGTTGAAGTTGCCGAGCAGTGCGCCAACGGTCGTCTTACGATTTTCGAATCTCACGCGATCGTGGAAAAGTTAAATCTGTCGTGGAACGATGAATTGTTGGCGTCGCTCATTCAACGGGAAGGCCGCTCTCGGGATTTCTGGTATGGAGTTACGTTTACAGCGGCGCTATTGGCAGGAAATATCGATCCAGATTTGGCAAGCGGTATTGCAAAATATGTCCGATGGTCCATCGCCCTGCAGCCGCTTGCTGACAGCGACATCGATTCCGATGATGAAGATCGAATGGATGAAATCACGCGCGACGCACGACGCGCCGAGGGGGAGAAGCAGGCCGATCTTCTGCGGGATGTCTGCGGCAATCCGTTTCGACCGATGGTCCTCGATGCGCCTTGGATAACCCCGCAATCGGTTGATCTGGCAAAGGCCATTCGCGACGACCACGCCGTCGCGTTGTACCCGAAACTTGCCGATGTGCTCGCGGCGGCCGGGTGTCACGACGCCGATCTCCTTGAACACTGCATGCGGGCGACGAACCATGTGGAAGGCTGCTGGGCGCTCGACGTCGTCTTGCAGAATCACATCCTCACGGATGAGGAGTGGAACGACTGCCAAGAGTTACGGAAGATGCTGGAGTGCCTGCGCCACACGTACAGGCTTTCGACGAGAAAGACCCGCTTGCTGGGCGTGGCGATGTGCCGACAGATCTGGAATCTTCTTCCCACCGAGAATTGTCGAAACGCGGTGCTTGTGGGCGAGCGATATGCGGACGGAAAGGCAACTCACGAGGAATCACTCGCTGCGTCGGAAATTGCGCATCACGAAGGAATGACATATCCAGGAGGTAAACGACACGAAAGGATAAAAGATGCAACGTTTGCCTCTTCCCAGGTCGCAGAGTCGGATGTAGCACCCGAGGGTGTGGCATGGTCGGCAGGGATGGCTCTCGGCACTGAGAACGGAATGAGCGTCCATAAAGGATTAAGCGTCCATATCGACCTTCTCAGAGACATCTTCCGCAATCCGCTCCAGCCAGCGACAGTCGATCCCTCGTGGCAGACTCCTGCCGTCGTCGAATTGGCCAATGTGATTTACGAGAATCGAGCGTTCGACCGAATGCCGCGTCTGGCTGATGCGCTCGAAGAAGCCGGATGCAGGGACGCCGACATCCTCAGCCACTGTCGTTCTCCGAGTCCGCACGTCCGAGGTTGCTGGGTCGTGGATTTGCTGCTAGAAAAAAAGTGAGCCATTCCCGACAGCGGAGGTGAAACTCGATCGCGATTCGGCACTCTTGCACCAAGACGCAAGTCGATCGTTTCATGCCGGCCGGTGACTGCCCTAGCCCGCCCCGGTGGTTGAGTATCTTTGATCGAAATCCGGTTCAGGTATTGGCATTTCCTCTCATGAATGTTAGAATCTTTATACGATGACTTTAAGGGGGATGCTGCGCATTCTCCCAATTCATTTCCCCGGCTGATAGGACGAATCGCGATGTCATCGACGAAAAGGCCCATCACCTGCGTCGGCCCCATGCCCCGGCGTGAATTTATGCGCATCGGCACGCTGGCCCTCGGCGGAATAACGCTCCCGGACGTGCTCCGCGGCCGGGCGGCTGCTTCGCAGCAGCACGCCGACACCTCGGTGATTCTCTTCTGGATGTGGGGCGGCCCCAGCCAGCTCGAAACGTACGATATGAAACCGAATGCTCCGCAGGAGTATCGCGGTCCGCTCCATCCGATCGCGACCAACGTCCCCGGCATGGAGATTTGCGAGTACATGCCGCTGCAGGCCGCGATGGCCGACAAGTTTTCGATCATTCGCTCGCTGCATCACGAAATGGCGGCTCACAACGACGGCAGCATCGAGATGCTCACCGGCAAGACTCCCGACGTTCCCGACCCCACGTCGCAGGCCCGGTCGCAACATCCCGACTTCGGCATGATCGCCAGCCACATCCGCGGCTTGCGTCCCGACGGCGTGCCGCAATACATCGGTGCTCAACGGGCTCCGTTTATGACGAACCCCACATACCTGGGGATCGCTCACAAAGCCTTCGAAACCGGCGACCCCTCGAAAGAGGATTACGCTCCGAAAAACCTGACGCTCGCGACGGGCGTCGACAACGGCCGGCTGCTCGATCGCCGTTCGCTCGTCTCGCAGTTCGACCGTTTCCGCCGCGATCTCGATCTCACCGGCTCGCTCGACGGCATCGATCGTTTCCGCGACGCGGCGTTCACGATGCTGACGAGTTCCAAAGTGAGCGATGCGCTCGATCTCAGCAAGGAAGACGTCAAAGTCCGCGACCGCTACGGCCGGCATCGCTGGGGACAGAGTTGTCTGCTCGCCCGGCGATTGGCCGAGGCGGGAACCGCCGTCATCAACATCGACGCCACCGCCCCGAACGACACCACGAAGCATTTTAGTTGGGATGATCATGCCGGTGCGTTTCACCTCGACTACGCCCAGCGCGAACGCTTGCCGCAGATGGACCAGGCCCTGACCGCGCTCATCGACGATCTTTTCACGCGCGGCCTCGATCGCCAAGTGATGGTGATCGCCTGCGGCGAATTCGGCCGCACGCCGCGCGTAACGCACTCCCCGAAAAACTTCTCGGACCAGATCGGTCTGGGCCGCGACCACTGGCCACAGTCGATGAGCGCCTTCATCTCCGGCGGAGGCTTGCGCATGGGTCAAGTCGTCGGCGCGACGAATTCGAAGGGGGAGTACCCGGCGCAGGATCCGCTCACGCCGCAAGATTTACTCGCAACGGTCTACCGTCACCTGGGGATCGACTACACGAATGCGATAGAAGATTTCTCCGGCCGCCCGGTGCATATTCTGCCGCACGGCAAACCGATCGCGCAGCTTATATAAGTTCGGTCAAGCGAAGCCTTGCCGGCGCTGCCCCGGCGATTTCTCGTGATTCCTCCGCGACGTTCGAAACGTCGTTCACGAAAAGAAGACTCGTTCGGCGGTTTTTGTCAGGACGCGCTCTTTATCGTCGTCGGAGAGAAAATCGAGCCCGTGGATTAAGTCGATCGACGCCTTGTACGTGTGGCCGTTCACGACCTGAAACGGGGCGTCGCTGGCCCACATCAGGCGTTCGGCTCCGTAGGCTTCGTAGACCCGCTTAATGAGCGGAGCGAGATCGTGATACGGCGGCTGCTTCTTGCCCAAGGCGTAGAACGCCGAGATTTTGACCGTGATGTTCTTGTGCTTGGCCATGTCGCAGAGGGCTTTGACGTCGTCTTCCATCACTTTGCCGGAGGCGCCGATGCGGCAGATGTGATCGATGACGACCGGCGTTTCGGGAAAATCGCGACACATGCGGTCGAGCGCGGGGAGCGCATCGGGATTGATGAGGCAGCACATGGCGAGCTGCTCTTTAGTCCCGGTGTCGAACATTGTGTGCATCGCCTCGCCGTCGAGCCATTTGTCGGCGGTCTTGTTTTTCGGATAAATGCGAAATCCGCGGACTCCTTTTTTCTTGAAGTCGATCATCGTGAGATCGGGACGCCGGCCGTCCTGGTCGATGACGGCGACGCCCGAAAACATGCCGGGGTTGTCGCGGATGGCATCGAGCATGTAGCTGTTGTCGAAGCCGTAGAACGACATCTGAATGAGGACGACGCGGTTGACGCCGACCGCCTTCATGTTGGTCTGCAACTCTTCGACGGTGAAACTCGGCGGGTCCATGTTGGCGCGGAAATACCCGGCGGCGAGCTTGTACTTTTCGGTATCCGGCGTCCAGATGTGCGAGTGAGCGTCGATGTATTTCATGATGACTCTCCAAAAAAGGTAAAAATTCAACACGAAGCGCTCCGCGACGGAGACCCTTCGCGTCGCGGCTATTGAGTCTCAGGTTAATATTGTCACAAAATGAGACATGGTGAGGGACAACCTCGTGTGCATTCAACGAGTCGAG
>JBBECD010000140.1:0-23680 GCA_040881995.1 Planctomycetaceae bacterium | reverse complement strand
TTGAATCAACGGCCGGTTCCACTCATTTATACATTCGGGTTTTGGACATTTCATTCGACATTCGGGCTTCGACATTCGACATTCCGCCCGATGGAACCTCGTCATCCTTCGACGAGCGTATGCTCGGTCGGGATTTCGTCGTGCACGTTTTTCGCGAGGCCCAGGACTTTCAGCGTTTTGATCGTCCAGTAGGTCATGTCGATTTCCCACCAGCGGTGGCCGGCTCGGGCGTTCGCCGGGTGAGCGTGGTGATTGTTGTGCCAGCCTTCGCCGTAGCTGACGAGAGCGACCCACCACAGGTTGCGCGATTGATCTTTGGTCTGATAGGTGCGGTAACCCCACAGATGCGTCGCCGAGTTCACGAACCATGTGCTGTGATACGCGACCGCCATGCGGAGGAACAACCCCCAGAAGAGGAACGGCCAGCCGCCGACGAGATACAACGCGACGCCCGAGGCAACCAGAAACAAGCCATATGTCTTTTCGAAGAAGCGCAACGTCGGTTGACGCATCAGGTCGGGAACGTAGCGGTTTAAGAGTTGGTCGTGAAGTTTCTTGTCGCGGCGGACGAAGATCCACCAAAAGTGCGCCCACACCCCGTCTTCCTTCACCGGAGAGTGCGGATCGCCCCTCTGGTCGGACTTCTGATGATGCAGGCGGTGCGTCGCCGCCCATGTCAGCGGCGAACCTTCACCCGAGAGCACGCCGCACAGCGTCATGAAGAATTCGACCGGTTTGGCGAGTTTCATCGAGCGATGCGACAGAAAACGGTGATAGCCGAGACAGATTCCCAGGCTGGCCGTCATCCAGTGCATGACGAAAAAACAGGCGAATGCCGGCCAGGTGAAAAACGTGGGAAAGAACGCCAACGTGGCGATCGCACCGACGTGGATGATCGACATCCAGATCACGACCGGCCAGTCGAGGTTATTAAAACGCAGCATCGAGCGGTCGAACGAGGCATACAATTCATCGAGATCGGACGATTGCGTCGAATGCGGCTGCGTCTCGAGCTCGGTTTTCGGTGCAACCTGACTATGAGGGCGCGGAATCTTCGAGGGGGCTTTAGGAATGATCACGGAAGCCATTTTATAGTCCTTGGGTAAATATCGGGGAAAACCATCTCTTCTGTTCGCGTACCCGAGGGTTTTTAAGCCGGCGTCCTGATGATTCACAGCAGATTTTTCACAGAGGAAGCACTCGGGCAGGCACTTCAATCGAAGGGAGTATATACGGATCGGCGAGATGAGTTGTCAGGCGAGTGTCAAACTTGTGTCAAACTTGTGTCAAAGCTGTAAGTTTATGATGCGGAGTGGTTTGTGGCATGTTCCGACGAGTCGGGTTGGGAAATAAAGCGGTAGCCGGTCCCCCGAACGGAGACCAGATAGCGGGGTTCGGCGGGGTTCTCTTCGATGATTTTTCGCAACCGCAGCACGAAATTGTCGACCGACCGCGTGGTAATCTCGGCGGTCTCCTTCCAGACGTTCTCCAAAAGTTCCGCACGCGACAGAACCCGCCCTTCGTTCTCGATGAAGTAGCGAAACAGTTGCATTTCCATCGTCGTCAGCCCGTGAATCTTGTGACCGACTCTGACCTGGAAGGCGTCGAAGTCGACCTCGATATTCCCGAAGCTGTATTTCTCGGGGCTCCGTTTTTCGACCGGTTTGTCGGAAACATGCGGCGTCACGGCGGGCGTCGGCGAATGATGCGCCCGCTTGCGAAGCAGATTGCGCACGCGAGACAACAACTCGGGGAGCGCGAACGGTTTGGTGAGGTACTGATCGGTGCCGAGATCGAAGCCGTGAGCCCGATCTTCGCTCAGCCGTTTGGCGCTTAAAATCAGCACGGGAACGAACGGATCGACGTCGCGCACCGCGGACAGGATTTCGAAGCCGCTCATCCCCGGAAGCATCAGATCGAGAATGATCACGTCGATGCCGCCGGTCTGCTGAGCGAAACAGGCCAACGCGGCCGGTCCGTCTCCCGCCACGGTGACGTCGTAGCCTTCCTGCTCGAAATTGAATTGCATCCCCTTGGCCAGCGCTTCTTCATCTTCGACGATGAGAATGTGTTTGGGGTGCTCGTCGGTGCTCATGGTACACGTTCTAAATCGGTTTCTGTTTCGGCGCGGCCCGGGAGTTGAATCTCGAACACCGTCCCCGATTGACCTTCCCGCGGATGAACGCTGATCGACCCCGATAACATGTGAATCAGCGTGCGGGCAATGTACAGCCCCAGACCCGTCCCTTTTTTCCTGCGCTCCAGTTCGCTGCCGCGGCGGTAAAAAATCGTGAAAATCTTTTTGCGGTCTTCGTGCGGAATCCCCTCGCCGTTGTCGCTGATGCGGACGATCACAACTCCCTCGGGAATGACCTGGACCCGAACGTCGACGCGCGGCGAATTCGCCCCATATTTGACGGCGTTATCGAGGATGTTGCCGAAAATCATCTCCATGACGATCCGCCGCGCCGGGACGATGGCGGGCTGGATGTCGAACGTGAAAACATCTTCGAACTGGTGCTTATTGTGCGCACATGCGGTCGTCGCACATTGCCGCAGCAGCGCTTCCATCGAGACATCTTCGGGATCGGTCATGTGGCCCAAGGCATCCAGCCGGCCGACTTCGAGCAATTGATCGATCAGATGATCGAGCCGCGAGAGTTCCTTTTCCATCACGCGGTAAAATTCTTTGCGCTGCTCATCATCGAGCGTGCGGAGCTGCAACGTTTCGAGATAGAGGCGGAGCGACGAGATTGGCGTTTTCAGTTCGTGGGTCACGCTGTCGATGAAATTCGCCTGACGCTGATTGAGCCGCACCTCTTTGACCGTCAGCACCAGATAAAACGCCAGCCCGACCAGAATCAGGGCGAATACCACCGTCCCGACGGCGAGAATCCCCCAGTAACTCTGCTGGGCCAACAGCAGAATCCACACGACCATCAGCGCGACGTTAAGCGTCATCAGCACGGCGCTCAGCGTAATCGGCCAGTGAAACGGACGCCGCTTGCGCAGATGGCCGCGAATCGTCGGCGTGGTGCTCACGGGCGGCTCCTTCGAGCGTATCGCCGGCACAACGGCAAGTGATGACAGTTGATCGTTCCGCGTCGTTTCATCATAAGATCGAGTGTACTACCGGTTCTCGATGGCGACAACTCCCGCACCGGCAACCGGACGGGGCGGCGTCATTTTCGTCGATTCACAATGGGCGAGCGGAGACGCAATTTGATATGATCGATGATCAGTGTCAGAGCAATCTTCGAATGACAGGTGGTCTGCTAGTTTTCCGGCCCAAAGGGCTGGCAGTTCTCCCCAAAATGAGCGGCGGGGTTTACCCCCGCCGTGCGACGAAGAACGGCGGGGGTAAACCCCGCCGCTCAGGCGCTGCGGACCTGGCTATAAAACTGGCCGACCCCTTGGGCCTGAATACAAAGGCAATCTGTCAATCGGAATTTGATGCGACACTATGCGGTTCTGTCCGCATCATATGAGTTGGCGTTCGTGGTATTTATGGGGCTGAACTTGCAGAACGAGGCAGAGACGTGTTCAGAGTGGTATTCAAAACCAGGTGGAAAAGGTTCTTCATTTTCGCCGGTGCCCTCCTTGCGGTCGGTGCACCGTCGCTTGGTTCCGCCGAGACGCCGGAATCGCACGCTGCTCCCTCCGCCGCACAGATCGAGTTTTTCGAAGAACGGGTGCGGCCGTTGCTGGCCGAACAGTGCTGGCCGTGTCACGGCTCGAAGAAACAAGAATCGGGACTTCGGCTCGATTCGCGCGAAGCGATCCTCAAAGGGGGCGATTCCGGTCGGGTCGCAAAAGCGGGCAACCCCGACGAAAGTCCGTTGATCGAAGCGGTGAACTGGTCGGGCCGCCTGCAAATGCCGCCGGATGAGATGCTCTTGGAAGACGATATCGCCATTCTTGCGGGGTGGATCAAACAGGGCCTACCCTGGCCGGCGGATACATCCTCGACCCAGCCGTCGGCTCCCGACGCCGCGTCGCATTGGGCGTTTCAACCGCTGCAGCCGGTGCCGATTCCCGCGGTGGATGCGTCCGTCGCTGAGCGAGCCGTCATGCCCGTGGATGCCTTTCTGCTGGAGAAATTATCGGCTCACGATTTGACATTTTCGTCACCCGCCGATCGCCGCACGTTGATCCGCCGGGCGACGTTCGATTTGTGGGGCTTGCCGCCGGCTCCCGAAGCGGTCGCCGAATTCGAATCTGACGATTCGCCCGATGCCTACGCCCGATTGATCGATCGCTTGCTCGCCTCGCCTCGATACGGCGAACGCTGGGGACGCTACTGGCTCGACGTGGCCCGCTACGCCGACAACAAAGGTTACGTCTTCTTTGAGGAGAAAAATCTGCCGTGGGCGTACACGTATCGCGACTATGTCATTCGCGCGTTCAATGACGACTTGCCTTACGACCGATTTCTCATCGAGCAGTTGGCCGCCGATCAACTCGACCTGGGTGACGACCAGCTGCCGCTGACCGCGCTCGGCTTTCTGACGGTCGGCAGCCGGTTCTTGAACAATCTGTACGACATGCTCGACGACCGCATCGACGTCGTCTCGCGCGGCGTGATGGGGTTGACGGTCAGTTGTGCGCGGTGTCACGATCACAAATTCGACCCGATTACGCAGGCCGATTATTACGCCCTGTACGGCGTGTTTCGCAGCAGTTCCGAACCGCTCGTGCCGCCGGTGTTTCAGCCGATCGCCGAAACCGATCAAACCCGCGAGTTTCAAACCGAGTTGGACAACCGCCTGCAAAAGCTCTCCGGGTTCATCGACACGACCCACGCTGAACTGGTTAGTGGAGCCCGCAGCCGGCTCGCTGAATACCTGATGGCGGCGTATCAACTCCGCAATCAGCCGATCACCGAGGACTTCATGCTGCTGGTCGACAAGGGGGAACTCAATCCGTCGATCATCGTCCGCTGGCAGTTGTATCTCGAAAAAACCGCGCGGGAAGCCGATCCGGTCTGGCGGTTATGGCATCGCTTCGCCGAGCTTCCCGCCGAGGAGTTTGAAACTCGCGCGTCGGCGTTAATCGATGAGTTGTCGAATGCGGATGATTCTGCTCAACGTGGCAACCGACGGCTGTGGGAAAGTTTCGTCAAACTCCCACCGCCTAAGACGATGAACGAAGTCGCAGATCGATACGTACTGAATCTCAGCGAGATTGAGGATCTCTGGCAACAGGAGATCGAGCAAGCCACGGTGGAAAATCAACCAACTCCCGAGCGGTTCGCCGATGACGACGACGAGGCATTACGGCAGGTGCTTGTCGGTTCCGCCTCGCCGCTCAATATCCCGCGGCAACTTGGCTGGGGATTTTTGTCGTTACTCCCCGACCGGCCGAGTCAGGAGGAATTCAAAAAACTGCTCGGCGAAGTCGAAAAACACTCGGCGAGCGGCGCAGGGGCTCCGCCGCGGGCGATGGTCTTGCAGGATGACGCGACGCCGTATGAGCCGCGGGTGTTTCTGCGCGGCAATCCGTCGCGGTTGGGCCCGGAGGTTCCGCGCCGGTTTCTTTCGCTGTTCGATCCCGAGGAGACGCCGTTTTCGCAGGGGAGCGGACGGTATGAACTGGCGATGAAGCTGGTGTCGGACGACAACGTCCTCACGCCGCGGGTGATGGTCAATCGCGTCTGGTTGCATCACGTCGGCAAAGGACTGGTAACGACGCCCGGCGATTTCGGCTTGCGGAGCGATCCGCCGTCGCATCCCGAGCTGCTGAATTATCTAGCGTATAAATTCCGCAGCGAGGGCTGGTCGATCAAATCTCTGCATCGCGAGATCATGCTCTCGGCAGCGTATCAGCAATCGAATGCGATGAATGAAACCGCGGCGAGACTCGATCCCGAAAATCGCTGGTTGTGGCGGATGAATCGACGCCGGCTCGATTGGGAAGCGTTTCGCGATGCCCATCTGTCCGTCAGCGGCGCGATGGAAAACCGCATCGGCGGGGCGTCGGTCGACATTGCCGTCCCGCCGTTCGTCGAACGTCGAACGGTATACGGTTACATCGACCGGCTCGATTTGCCGGGGTTGTTTACGACGTTCGATTTCCCCAGCCCGGCGTCGACGAATCCAAGCCGAGATGAAACGACGATCGCCCCGCAGGCGCTATTTCAGATGAATCATCCCTTCGCGACCGAGACGGCGAATCGATTATTGCAGCGGCAGGATGTGGCGACACTGACATCAACGACGGAAAAGATAGATCGCATTTATGCCGTAATTTTTCAGCGCACGCCGATGGAGGAAGAACGCCAACTCGCCGAGGAATATCTCGGCGAGAGTGCGGATTCCGACCGCTGGCTGCGATTTGTGCATGCGTTGTTGATGACGAATGAGTTTGTGTTTGTGGATTGAAGATCTCGTATAATTGCGCCGCTCGGAGTTACAGATGATGATTTCAAGAAGGATGTCGCATGTTGAAACTTAATCGCATCAAGATCAACGGATTTCGCAGACTGGTCGACGTTGATTTGCCGTTGCATCCGCTTTGCGTGATGATCGGTCCCAATGGCGTTGGGAAAACCTCGCTGCTGGATGTGTTTTCGTTGCTAGCGGCATCGGCGCGGGGCCAACTTAATAATCGACTATCTGATTTCGGGGGGATTTTCAGTATACTGACTCGTGATCGAACATCTGAAGTCGAGCTTGGATTGGATTATTCAGAAGACGGCGAAGTTTTCCATTATGAAATTTTATTGAAGACTCAGGGATTTGGATATGAGATTGGGCGTGAGTTGCTGTCAACAAAAACTGATGCATTGCTGATCGAACGCGAAGGCGCAATCCGTTACAAGATTTTCGCCAACGGCAACGGTGCAAACGATCTAAGACGCGGAGCCGAGCCGTTGGCGCATCCTTTCGAATCGGCTCTTTCACAATGCACATGGAACGATGCAGGTAACGCGTTCAGGATCAAATTAAGCGAAGATTTTTATTGTAGTAATTTGAATGTCGGACCAAAAGCCGCCATTAAGTTTCCGCAGAACCTTCAACCGACACTCCTCCCGGGATCACAAGGCGAGCAATTAATTTCCACTCTTTACACGCTTCGTGAAACCGATCGCGAGCGATTTGAGACTTTGGAAGACACCCTACGAGCCGCATTTCCGGATTTCGAGAGGATTGACTTTCCTCCAGTTGCCGCAGGGGTGGTCGGACTCCTTTGGAAGTCGACTCAATTTAAAACTCCGTTAATGATGAATCAGTTATCTGAAGGAACCCTCCGTTTCTTGTGGTTGTCAACTCTTCTCCTGAGTCCAAAGTTACCCTCCTTCACTATGATCGACGAACCCGAAGTCAGTTTGCATCCCGAGTTGTTGAGTCTGTTGGTAGACCTGATGCGCGGGGCCAGTCGGCGCACTCAGCTATTTGTGGCGACACACTCCGATCGGCTCATCCGCTTCCTTAAACCCGAAGAGGTTCTTGTTGCCGATATGACAGATGAGGGCTACGCCAAATTCACTTGGGGAAGTGATTTGGATCTCGATGAGTGGCTCGCTGAATATTCTCTTGACGAATTATGGGAGATGAAACGTTTGGGAGGCGTGCCGTGAGGATCGCCATCATCGTCGAGGGGGACACCGAGAAGGTGTTTATGCCAATCCTCCGGAATTTTCTCTCGCAACGACTCGCGGGAAAAATGCCAAAGCTGATACCACTAACTCCGCGCGGGCAAGGAGGCCTGATTCCGCAGGGAAAGAATCTTAAGAGAGTCGTCGAACGTAAACTTGCTGATCGTAAAGACCCGGTCGATGTCGTCATTGCTTTAACTGATGTCTACACAGGTTCGAAACTACCGATTTTTCGTGATGCTGATGATGCTATACGAAAAATGAAAGAGTGGGTCGGAAAGAATCAAACGAAATTTTACGCACACGCCGCTCAATACGACTTCGAAGCCTGGCTTTTACCATATTGGGACGACATCCAAAAACTGGCTGGACACAACAGAAATCAACCGGGCTCTCATCCGGAGGGGGTGAACCACAACAAGCCGCCATCCTATCATCTTAAAGAGTTATTCGAAGCAGGTAAAAGCCGCGATAGTTACAGCAAGACGCGCGATGCAAAAAGAATCCTTCAGGGCAAAGATCTGATGATCTCGATTCAGAAGTGTCCGCAACTCAAATCATTTGTAAATACCATTCTTCAGTTGTGTGACGGAGATCTGATTCCCTAACTCATCCCATTGTGAATTATGCAGAACCAAAATCCAAACTTTAATGGCAATACACTCTCCCGGCGCGAACTCCTCTCCCGCTCGGGAACCGGCGTCGGTATGTTGGGATTGTGGGGTCTGCTCGCCGACAATGCGGCGCAGCCGGCTCTCGCGGCTGACAATCTCTCGCCGCTCGCGCCGCGGACGCCGCATTATCCTGCGAAGGCGAAACATGTCATTCATCTCTTCATGAACGGCGGGCCGTCGCAGGTTGATACGTTCGATCCTAAACCGAAGCTCGACGAGTATCACGGCAAGCCGTTGCCGACGCCGAATCTGCGGACCGAACGCAAGACCGGGGCGGCGATGCGGTCGCCGTTCGCGTTCAAGCGATACGGAAAATCGGGCATCGAGGTCAGCGACCTGTTCGCGCAGACGGCGCGGTTTATCGACGACATCGCCGTCATTCGCTCGATGCACGCCGAGGTTCCCAATCACGAACCGTCGCTGATGCTGATGAACTGCGGCGACGGGCGGTTGCCGCGACCGAGTTTCGGGTCGTGGGTCACGTATGGCTTGGGGGCGGAGAACCAGAACTTGCCGGGGTTCATCGCCATGTGTCCGGGGGGCTACCCGATCGTCTCGACGCAGAACTGGCGGAACGCATTTCTGCCGGGGGCCTATCAGGGGACGTACATCAACACGCAGGATACCGAAGTCGAAAAGCTGATCGCCAATATTCGGCATCCGTCGTTGAAACTCGACGAGCAGCGCGAACAGCTCGACCTCACGCGGCGTTTGAACGAACGGCATCAATCGTCGCGACAAGACGACCCGCAACTCGAAGCGAGAATTCAGTCGTTCGAACTCGCGTATCGCATGCAGACCGAGGCAAGCGATGCATTCAATCTCGACCGCGAGCCGGCGTACATTCACGATATGTACGGCCGCACGACGGCGGGACGGCAACTCATTCTCACGCGGCGGCTGATCGAACGGGGCGTTCGCTTCGTGCAGGTCTGGAGCGGCGCGGGACAGCCCTGGGACAATCACAACGACCTCCAGAAAAATCATCGCGCGCTGGCGAATGAGTGGGATCCCGCCATCGCCGGGTTGCTCGGCGATTTGAAACAGCGCGGTCTGCTGGACGACACGCTCGTGCTGTGGGGCGGAGAATTCGGGCGGACTCCCGTCGCCGAGTTGCCGGCGCTGAACGGTCGCGACCACAATCATTACGGTTTTTCGTGCTGGCTCGCCGGAGGCGGCGTTCGCGGGGGGATCGTGCATGGGGCGACTGACGAGTTTGGTTTTCAGGCGGTCGAGAATAAAGTGCACGTGCACGATCTGCATGCGACGATGCTGCATCTTCTGGGGTTCGATCACGAAAAACTGACGTATCGCTACGCCGGCCGCGACTTTCGCCTGACGGACGTGCATGGCAACGTGGTGCGAGAGCTGATCGCTTAACAGACGGCGCGGTTTCGGATATCTTCTGCATGGTCGCACTGAGAATCTATCCGAAAATGTTGGCAATCCTACGAGATGTTGCGCCCATTGCACCGCCTCGATACCACGAATTGTGTCCGAGCCAACTTTCCGGATAGCCTCTGACAAGATGACCGCACCGTCAAGTTATGCCATCCACAAACAATTTCTCACGGAGAACCGATTGTGATTCTTGATTCGCTGGCCAATGCCGATCGTTATGCCGCCGTGCATCCGTTATTCAAGCAGGCGTTTGATTATTTGCGCGCGGCGGATTGGCCGAATCTCGCCGAGGGGAAGCATGTGATCGACGGCGAAAAGCTGTTCGTGATGATGCAGAAGGGGAGCGGCCGCGGCAAAGAGGGGGCGAAGCTCGAAGTGCATCAACGGTACATCGACATCCAATATACGATTGCCGAGGCCGACGAGATCGGCTGGAAGGGACTCGCCGATTGCCGGGATGTGGAGATGGAATACACTCCCGCAGGAGAAGCGGCGCTGTATAGCGACCGGCCCGAGACATGGCTGCACGTCCCCGCGGGACATTTCGCGATCTTTTTTCCCGAAGACGCCCACGCACCCTTGGGGACGGCGGGGAACTTCACCAAGGCGGTGGTAAAGGTCGAAGTCGTTTGACGGCAACGACGTACCTCGACGCACGTTGAGACATGCATGCGCCCACAAAAAAAGCCGAAGTGTCCCGTGACATTTCGGCTTTGGCTTCGGAAATCAATGAAATTACGACCGATGTCGGCGTGCATATCCGATTCCGGCAAACAACCCGAGCGCGGCCAAGGTGAGCGTGGATGGTTCGGGTATGGGGGCGACAAACAAATCGTCTCCCGCGACGAATGCATTTCCGCTGACCGTTCCCATTCCCGGAGGCGCGCCAATCGTGTCCGCCTCGAAATCGTTGAGCATCAAGACCGTCTCTCCGTCGACCAGTCGCAGGTTGTCGACCATCAATGCGGTATCAACAACGGAGTCGTCGTCGTCGGCGATAAATAAGTGGAGGGTATGCAGACCGGCACTCAAAGCAGCACCGGGGATCATAAAACTAAACCAACCGGTTTGGCCGCTGAGGAAGACCGAGCCGTCCGGACCGACGATGGGGGGACCGGAAAACGCAAATGAAGGGATGACCACGGTGTGTGCGCCGTTGGTTTCGACGAGTGCATACATACTGGTCGTGAAACCTGCGGGTGAAAACGCGCCCACGGGTGCGCCGTCGATCTTGACTCCCCAAAAATCCGCAACCGGATCGTCGTCGGCATATTCGCTCGTCAATAGGTTAACATCTGCCACGAAATCGTCCGTGCCCGAAGCCGTAAACGAAAAACCATACGTGGCCAGATCGAAATCGGGCGTGGCGTTCCCGCTGATGTCACCGACACCACCAACCGGATTGGAGCCGGGTCCGGTGGAAAGATACAGGAATTTGCTTCCTCCAGGAGAGTCAATCGGACCGGCAAACGCTACGGAGTGAACCGAAGCGCAAACCATTAAACCAGCAGTGAGGAGTACAATTTTCATCGGGGATTCCCAATAGAAATAGGATGCCAAGATAGGTCGATCTGAAACGTTCTACTTAAAAGTCTAAACCCGAAATGTTGGTGGTGCAATCTGTAAAATGCGAGCGGTTCATCATTTTTTTGAAATTAGTCGTTTTATATTTTTGGTTGAAAAAAAGGCGAGGCGAGTCTCATTGAGACACGCCTCGCCTTCGTGAGCTTCTTCTATATAACCGTCGTTTACGGATAACCCGGATCGGGGAAGGGAGTGCCGAGCGGCGGGAAGAGGAAGTTGGCGCCGCTAAACGTGTTAAACATGTTCTGCACCGTCCCGTTGAGGATAAAGAAGTTTCCGCCGTCGACGTTCGTGCCGTCGAGCAGGTCGAGGACGGGGTTGGCGTCGTGTCCGTGCACCTGGAAGTAACCCCGGACGGGCCGGTCGGTATCGAGTCCGGTGATCGGGTCGGCGTGCGTGCGCTTGAGCGGATCGTCGTTGGTGAAGCGGCCCGACTGCGTGATCGTCGCCGAGATCGAGGTTCCTTCGCTGAGAACGTCGATTTGCTCACCCGTATTGCCGAACTTCGCATTCACCGGGTTTCCGGAGGCGCCGAAGATCAGGTCGAGGTGCGCCACCGGATCGCGATACACGGTATCGAGCGCCGGAGAGGCGTTGTCGACGGAGTTCGTCGGATTCACCGACCGCACCGGGAAGATGCGGACGTCGAAGGTGCTGTTTTCGGGATCGATGCTGTCGATAAACGTGTTCCCCGAAAACTCATTGTCGTTGATGATCGCATTCATGCGCGTGCTGGAGCCGACCGACAGCACGAGCCCGTTGTCGAGGTTATTGGCGATGGTATTGCTCTGCGCGATCATCAGCGTGGTGAAGAGATCGGTGCTCTGATTGTTGATGTAGTCTTGCGGATTATCGGGATCGCCGTCGACCGCGATCGGATCGGAGGGGTACGTGTTCGCCAGCGTCGCGAGCAGCAATCCCTGTGCGCTGTTGTTGCTGAGTTCGTTGGAATCGATGAGCGAACTGCTGCCCGCGGCTCTCACGTCGACCGAGGCGCCGCGTCCGCCGTTGTTCACGCCGGCGCTCGACTGCAGAACATAGGTTGTGGTTCCGCCTTCGTGCAGATAGCGGAAACCGTCCTGAATGTTCGTGTCGGCGAGGGAGTCGTTGATGATGATGTTGTTCGTGCCGCCGGTGGTATGGATGCTGAATCCGTCAGAAACGTTGTTGGTGCTTTCGACGGTGTCGAACACGCCGATGTTGACGGTGGTCACGTCGTCGAGTTGGCCGTTGAGATCGATGTTCACGCCGTCGTCGTTGCTGCCGAAGATGTCGAGTCCGTCGAGATCGTAATTGCGAACCGAGGCGCCGGCGATGCTGTCGGTGAGAATGCGGACGCCGAAGTCGTTGCCGGTGAAGGTTTGCGTGTTGAAGACGGTGAAGATCTCGACGTCGTGGTTGGATGTCTCTTGAGCGTTCAGGAAGATGCCGTCGCCGTTGCCGGTGAAGTCGTTGTCGATGATCAGCGATTCGTTGCCCGCCAACCCGAACGACGAGCCGTTTTCGGTGAGGACGTGAATGCCGGAGCCGCTGTTGTTCTGGAAGGAGTTGGTATCGATTAAGGCGACGATTTCGGCATCGCTCGAGCCGTGCAGGAACACGCCGTCGTCGTTGCCGTTGAACTGGTTGCTGTTATTTATGGTGACGTCCACGGTATTCACCGGCGCGATCTGATTCACCGTGAGCTCGAACCCGCTGTCGCCGTTGTTCAAAAAGAGCGAATTGCTGATCATGGGATCGATGACGGCGGTGTCGAACACGCCGATATCGACGCCGTCGCTCTGGTTGCCGATCACCACGGCGTTGGCGATCTGGAAATCCGCGATCGTTCCGGTGCCGAGCAAATCGACTTCGAGGCCGCGGTTGCCGTTGCCGCCCAGCGAGCCCGAGATCGCGGCATTGGCGATGACCGAGTCGTCGACGGTGATATTCATGCCGTCGTTCGAGACGTTTTCATTCGCCAGTCCGAAGTAGCTGAAGCTGTTGATCGTCGAACCGTTCAGCATGGTGATGCTGATGGCGGAGATTTGGTTCCGGTTGTTCGTCGAATTGATGAGCAGCGTCGTGACGTCGGCGCTGTCCATGTTGAGGTCGAGACCGTTGGCGAAGTTCGTCGACAGCGACGCGGTTTCGGGGAACAGCAGATTGTCGATGCGGGCGTTGGTGTCGATGTTGATTTCGACGCCGTCCCCCAGGTTCGTCGAGAATTGCCCGGCGAATTCGGCATTGGTGATTAACGCGAAGTTGCCGGCATTCAGTTCGACGCCGTCGAGATCGTGATTCGTGACCTGAGTATCGGCGTCGACCGAAATGTCGAGCGTCGAGCCGAGCCCGTCGACGGTGGCTTGAATTCCGTGCGAACCATTGTTGCGAATCGAGGAGAAGCGGAAGTCGGCGACGGCATCGGCGCCGGCCGAGACATCGAGGACGAAGCCGCTTTCGCCGAAGAATTCGCCGTTATCCGAGATGTCCGAGTTCAGAATATCGAAGGCGGCCAGCGACGCCGGACCGGTGACGACGGTATTGATGCCGTCGCCGAAGAAGTGTTCGATGACCGACACCTCTTCGAGCTGGACGTCGAGCGAGGCCCCGCCGCTGACGGAGAACGTCATGCCGTTGACGAAGTTTCCGTTGATCTCGGTCTGTTCGAAGTTCAACTGGGCGGAGCTGCCGGCGTCGGTGATGACGCCGTTCACGCCGGAACCGAAGTTGCCGGAGAGCGAACGCCCGACGAAACTGTTGGGAGCCGTCGCCGTCAACGTGCCGCCGTTCTGCACCTGGAAGAAGAAGCCGTCGCCGCTGTTGTCCTCAAGTTGCGTATTTCCGTTGAGAACGACGTCTGCGAAGGAATCGTCGGCGAACACAAAGAGACCCGGGCCCGCGTTCGCAGAGACGACGGTGTTCAACAGATCGACGGTCGTGGACGAGTTGCCGATGGCGACCGTCTGGATGCCGATCGATCCGTTGTTGCTGACGTCGGACTCATTCAGGCTGACGGCGGCGGAGGCGTTCGTGAGGGCGGTCAACTGAATGCCGAGTCCGCCGTTGTCGGAGATGGTTCCATCGGTGATGTCCGCCGTGAACTGGCCGCCGTTTGTCGTGGTGACGTTTATGCCCATGCCGCCGTTGTTGATCGCGAACAATGTGGTGATATCCATGTTCACGACTGAGCCGGCGCCGTCGACGACGCCGTTGACGCCGTCGGCTCCGTTAAACGAGAACGAAACGTCGTTGCCGCCGATATCCATCGTCGACCCGTTCACCGCCGAGAACTCGAAACCGTGATTGCCGTTGAGGGCGGCAAACGCGGTATCGAAGCTGACGGCGGCATCGGAATCGTCCAGAGAAATGAGCAGGCCGTCGTTGCCGCTGTTGATCATGGTCGTGGAGTCTGCAAACGATGCGGTGACCGTCGAGCCGCTGGTGGCGCCGAGCTCGACCCCGTTTAAGCCCGAGCCGTCGACGGCCGTGGCGCTGAGTGCAACCGTGGCGTCGGAATCGTCGATCGAACCGGTGATTCCGTGCGACGTGCTGGAGGAGAACGACGAATCGTTCGCCGTTAAGCTGAAGACGGAGTTGTTCGTCGCGGAAAAGTCGAACCCGCTGTCGCCGCTGTTATCGGCCATGACGGCGTCGAGATCGAAGACCGCGCTGGAACCGCTGCCGGTGACCGCGACGGAGAAGGCGTCGAGAGCATTATTCGAGAAATTGCTGTTGGAGACGTTCGCGGCCAGGTCGCCGTCGTTCTGCAGCAGGAATTGTGCGCCGTTCGAACCGTTGCTTTGAGCGTCGGCGTTATCGATGGTCAAGTTCACGTCGGAGTCGTCGGCGAAGATGTTGACCGCGTTCGAGCCGTTATTCGCCAGCGAGCCGTTGACGAACGAAATGTTCGCCAGCGAATCGATCGTGACCGAACCGGCGATGGCGCTGATTCCCGCATTGCCGAGATCGGAATCGAGGAACGAGGCATTCAACGTCGAGTTGTTGGAGACGAGGAACAGGAAGCCGTTATTCGCGGCCCCCGTCGCAGGCGTCGGATCGACCGTAAGGTTCAGCGTCGAATCGTTAATCACCGTGGTGTCGATCGCGTCGCCGCCGGCATTCACAAAGGAGCCGTCGGTAATGTCGATCGTCAGCAGCGAGTCGTTCTGGACGATCACGTTCATGCCGTCGAGCCCGGCGTTGTCGACGGCGGTGTTGGTCATCGTCAGATTGTTCGCGGCCGCAGTGTTGGAGAAGTTCATGAGTATGCCGTTGCCGCCGGCGTTCGAGAACGAACCGTCGCTGATATTCGCGGTAATCAATCCGCCGGCCGAGGAGTTGATTTCCAGTCCATGGCTGCCGGCATTCGAGACGTCGGTGTTATCCATCGTCATATCGATCGTGGCGGCGACGTTGTTGACGAGGACGCCGCGGCCTTCGGTGATCAGCACGCCGGCTGCGTTGGTGAAGGTGCTGTCGGCGACGTCGATATCGAGGTCGCCTCCGGCGGTGGCCGACAGATTGAGTCCGTTGCGGTTGGCGTCAGCCAGGAAGTCGGTCACGGTGACGTCGATTTCGGAGGCGTTAGCGGCGATTCTCAAGGCATTGAGCCCCCCCGAGGCGGTGGCGAAATTATCGATGGTGAGATCCAGCGGAGCCGTCGCCGTGTTCGAAATGCTGACGCCGTTGGAACCGACGGCGGCGCCGAGGGCGAACGACGAATCGACGATGCGGCCGGTTCCGGAGGCATTGATGAGATTAAAGGCCGGGCCGTCACCGCTGACGTCGACGTTATTGATGTCGAAGTCGATGACGCCGTCGCCGAAGATCGCGCTGCGGCCGACGGTGGTCCCGATGATATTGAAGCCGCTGACTTCGTTGTTGTTGGCGAGTTCGATCACCGGTCCCGCGGCTCCCTGCGTGATGAACGGTTTCGGCGGCGTATCGTCGAATCCGGGGAAGGCGAACGTGCCGCGGCCGAGGGCTTCGAACGTATGCGGCACGCCTTCACCCAGCAGCCGCTGGTTGTTGATCAGCGTCACGCCGCCGATGAGCGGAGTCGCCATCGTGGTGTTGCCGCGCCAGACGAGGATGATATCGGAGATGGACGATTGCAGCGTCGTGAAAGGATCTTCGAACGTCCCGGTTCCCGGCGCCGCGTTGCTGTCGTCTACGTGAGTGACGATGTAGGGGAGCAGAGTGCCCGGATTGATCGCCGGCGTGTTGACCGGTCTTTCGGACGGTCCCATGGCGACGCGGTAGTTACGAAAGACCTGATCGTACCGCTTGTCGAGTACCGTTCGCTGCGGAAACGGCGTGAGCATCGGCCTCCCCGAAAACGTAATCTGCACGCCGACGGTAATTCGTGTGCCGAACAGGCTGTCTTCGGTGACGGCGACTTCGGTGGCGATATCGTTGGTGAAGTTAAAATACAGCCGTCCGCGGAATCCGATCGGGTCATCGTCGGCGGGGGCGTTGTAATAATACGTGCCGACGTAGCCGCGCGCCCACGAGTATCCGAGCAGCGGAGCACCGACTTCGAAGTCGACACCCTTCATCGCCGTTTCGAACAAGCCGGTGTCTTCAAAGAGAATTTGATTTCCCTGGAAGAAGGGGGTGGCACCCGTGAGCAGCAGGCCGGTCTGATTCGATTCGTCGCTCGTGGGGAGATAAATGTTGCTGCGCAATTCCCAATTCTGGTCGATCCACTCGGCACCTAAGGTGATCTGGTCGTATCGGTTCCGGCTGGGAGTCTCATCGGAATCGAAAAAGGCCGAGACGCCGATTAACTGATCGCTCTCGGCGATGTAATGCCGATAACCGCCGCCGATGTTGACACCCGGCAGCTCGTCGTCATCGGTGATGAACAGCCGCGCGGTGCCGAAGACGATGCTCAAGTCGGCGAACTCGTACAGGGGGACGAATCCGCCAATCGTCGAATAACCGTCCTGGTAACCGACGCCGCTGTTGATCTGTTTTTCGAAGAGCAGGTAAGCGCCGTTGCGTCCGAGGGGAGCCGATCCGCTGAAGTCGGAGCCGTAATCGTCATAAGTCCCATCGTCGATGGAGATCGACCCGGAATCTTCCGTCACGGGGGCTTGGGCGCTGGCGATTTCGGTGAGGACCGCCGGTATCAAGAACGCCGGTATCAATAACAGGAGCAAAATCCGCGAGGCGATTCGTTTCCATACCCGTGGAAAGCCGGGAACACCCCGCGGTTTTCTCGGGGGTTGTTGACGTCCTGCAGGGTTTGATGTCGCTTGGCTTACCGTTGGCATAGATCGCTCCGCGGACTAATCGTCGATGATTGTTCCAGAGGATTTATTGTTGTTTGCATCGAATCAGGCGTTACGCAGCCGGCCGGAAGAAAATTCGGGATCGTTCGATGTGTTTCCGCTCAAACATGTCATGTCCCAATTCTCTCGGCGTCGCCCATTCCGCAGGAGGCCGCGAACGCGCTGCGCCGTCAACCGGGCTGTAAAAATCAGTATCTATTCACGAGGCAGGAGTTCGCTCCTGCGATCAGGTCGTAGGGAATAAAAGGCGGAAGCCGTACAATCCCTCCAAAGGGAATCATCCGACATTCCCGCATATCCCTAATAATCGTCAAAGCTTGACACTGACTGTAACGGATTTACCGGTTGCGACGCGGAAGTCGGCAATGTGAAGGAGCGGACCGCGACAGGCCACCCGCAGATCTTGCCGAAGATGATCCATTCGCGCGAACTTGGGGACGATCCGTTTTTTGCGAGAGATAGAGAATGCCGATAGCCGGTGAAAAAATCCGACGTCGAGATAACCCGGCTCATCCGGGGGCGCGCCTTCATCCCTCATCCCTCATCCCTCGCCTTCATTGCTATTCCCGAGTTCGACCCTCAGGGACTAAAATCGAGCGACGGCGAACGCAACGCAGCCATCGGTCGGCATCGATCTGAGAGGGGGACATCATCAGGGGAAAAATGGCGGAGACCCACAACAGTTCGAGCCCGACACGAACCGTGATGGAGAGCTTTGTCTCCCTGGCACTGGCGGTGATCTTGTTTCGCACCTTCGCCGTCGAAGGGTACATGATCTCGACCGGTTCGATGGCTCCCACGTTGCTCGGGTATCACAAGCGCGTCACCTGTCCCTCGTGCCGGTACGAATTTCCATACGGCATCGCTTTCGATGCGTCGGTTGATCCCCGCGGCGATTCGGTCAATTCCCCCCAGTGGGCCGCCTGTCCCAATTGCGGGCAGGATGGAATCGACGTCCGTTCGCTGCCGCGCAACGAAGGGGACCAGCTTCTGGTTCAGAAAGATTCGTACTCGTTCATCCCGCCCCGGCGTTGGGAAGTCGTCGTCTTCCGCAATCCCGATCATCCGACCGACGTTTATGTAAAACGGGTTGTCGGCTTGCCGGGAGAATCCGTGCAGGTTCGCCACGGCGACGTTTACATCAACGGCAGGCTGCATCATAAGAATCTGGATTCGCAGCGAGCCGTCCGAATTCTGGTGTACGACGATCGCTTTTCGCCGCGAGACGACAAATTCTGGAAGCCGCGCTGGTTTCCGTTGACGTCATTGAGGCCGGGGAAATCAATCCCCTCCGCGAAGGGGGAGCCCCATTCCCGCGCATGGGTCGGTAAAGGATCGGTCTATCGCATCGAAGATGCGAACAGCTCGTTTGCCGATCTGCATTCGCCCGGTGACGATCCATTACAAAAGGAAGCCGACGACGAAGATGACATTGAAGACGACGAAGTTGTTCAACTCCCGCTCAAGAACGAACGGTCGATCTCTCCGCAGACGTCCGATGAGGCCGTCAAATGGCTGGCTTATCGGCATTGGATTCGTTCCGGCGGCGATCATCGTTCGCAGGTAATAATGGAGGCCTGGCCGGAGACGATCGCTTCGCCGGAGACGTTCGGCGATCGCTTGAGTTATCGTGCCGAGGAAAAACGTCTGATATGCATCGGCGCCATGCCGGCGGACGTCGCCAAACGGCTGATGCTGGCGTCGACCGATCTGTCGTTCCGAAAGACGGTTTACGACTTGTATCTTCAATCTCACGTCGCTCCGGTGACCGACGACTACGGTTACAATCGCGCGCTTTCCTGGCACGATTCACTCGACGTCGTCGACTTGATGTGCGAATTTCAACTCGCCATCGAACGCGGGGAAGGGGCGTTTCTCATCCAGATGCGGACGGAGGATCAGGTGATGCGGGTCGTGTTCGACGTCGAACGCCGGCACGTGCAACTTCTGTTGAACGGCGACCCGCGTCCTGCGCGGACGGCGGTGTTCGACGAGTCGTGGTTGGACGAGCCGGCCCACGTGGAGATGTCGCTGTTCGACCGGCAGGTGATTCTCGCGGTGAACGGAGAACCGGTGTTTACTTCGTATCCCTTTCAAACGGGTCAGGCGGAGACCGCGCCGGATCGCTCGCCGATTCAACTCGGAGCCCGCGGACTGGATGTGCAGGTAAGCGATCTTCGCGTCTATCGCGACGTTTATTACACGACCGGCAAGGGACGGCATGGGGTTCACGAGCCGTGCCCCTTAAACGAAAGCGAGTTCTTCATGCTGGGGGACAACAGCCCGGTATCGCTCGACAGCCGCAGTTGGGGGACGGCGGCGGTGTCGCGCGAGCAACTGTTGGGCAAGCCGCTGCTGGTCCATTTGCCCTCCAAGCCGGGACATTTCCGCTGGGGGAATCACGAACTCAATTTCCGCATCCCCGATTTTTCGCGGATTCGTTACGTTCGCTGAGGTGTCGTGGAGGCCGTCGGCCCGCGCGGTTTGGCACAGACTCCTCGGAATTCACAGAAATCGATGCGAATTACCGATCGGCGCGCGATCGAGGTGATCCGATTCTCCCGGACGGGCGTTGTCAGACTTTGCCCCTTCCGAGTAAACTATTGATGCGGCTGGAATTGACGAAATCTCCGAAAGACATCCCCGCCAGCCGTGAGACCGCAGGAGGACAGGCTTGAGCCTGCGGAATCCCGCCTCGAAGGCTGGACTCCTCCCCTAATTTCGAAAGCAATAACGCATGACCGCCACTGAGAAACCGACATCCGATCGCAAGCGGCGAACTCCCCGCAGTGAGGGACAATCTTCCCACCCGAATCCCACGGGCGAACAATATGCCACCAACAGCGAGGGGATTCGCGAAACCGTCGAATCGGTCGTCGTGGCCTTCATTCTCGCGTTCCTGTTTCGGGCCTTCGAAGCCGAGGCGTTCGTCATTCCCACGGGGTCGATGGCTCCGACCTTGTACGGGCGACATAAAGAAATCGAGTGCGATGAGTGCGGCACATTGTTCGCCTTCGGCGCCAGCGACGAAGTCGACAAAGACTCCGGGCTGCTGATTCCCGCGCAACGCCTCGAGTCGGCGCTTTGTCCGAATTGCCGCTTCGAGAATGAAGTGAAAGACGATCTCCCCTACAAGGGGGATCGAATCCTGGTGAATAAATTTCCGTACGAACTCGGTAACCCGAGCCGCTGGGACGTTCCGGTCTTCAAATATCCGGAAGAGCCGCAGATCAACTACATTAAACGGCTTGTCGGGCTGCCGGGGGAAGAAATTCAGATCAACCGCGGCGACATTTACGCCCGCACCGATCCCGATGGGCGATTCGACATTAAACGCAAAGACGACCCGTCGAAACAACAGGAATTGCAGTTGACGGTCTACGATAATTCCCGTCCGGCCCCTCATCTGCTCGCCTACGGTTTTCCGGAACGCTGGCAGCCGCTCAGAACCGCCGCCGATCGCCCGACCGACTGGGAACGCGACGACGAAGGGGGCTGGACATGGAATGAGGAGTCGCGCACCTTCACGATCGAGGCGAATCGGTCGACGTCCGACGCGGCTCGCTGGGTCCGTTACCTGCACTTGCTGCCGTCGCCGCTCGATTGGGAACGGGCCTTGGCAGGGGCGCGCCCCGCGGAGCCGCCGCTGCCGGTGTTGATTACCGATTTTTGTTCGTACAATGCCGCCGGCGGAGGAGGATTTCGCAATCATGGAATTCCTCAAGACGACGTCTACTGGGTCGGCGACCTGACGCTAAGCTGCAACGTCGACGTCGCGTCCGACGCCGGTATGTTCGTGTTGGAACTCGTGGAAGGGGTGCGCCGTTATCGCTGCCGATTCGACGTCGGCACAGGCGAAGTCACGCTGCTGTCTCTCGACGATCATCTCGATCGCAAATCTCCCGAGCAGTTTATCGTCGGCAAAACCAACTGCGAATTGCAGGGGCCGGGGGCTTACGAACTTACCTTCGCCAATGTCGATCAGCGGTTGACGTTATGGATCAACGGCTCGCTCGTCGAATTCGAAGGAAACGGCGTTTACGACAACCCGGCGTATCCCGGCCCACAGCGGGCCGATCTGTCGCCGATCGGCATCGCGGCCGAGGGGGCGGCTCTCACGGTCTCCGACCTCCAGATTTATCGAGACATCTATTATCGTGCCGAACAATATCCCGAAGATGGTTTCGGACGCGAGCAGGAATTCACGCGGAGCATCCATCAACTGCGAGAATTGCTCCACGACCCCGACGAGTGGGGACGCGAGTACGAAGCCAATCATCAGGTCGTCACCTTCGCCGCGCTGGGAGAAGACGAATTCTTTATGCTCGGCGACAACAGCCCCCGCAGCCAGGACAGCCGCTTATGGCCGAATCGGCGCGACGCCGTTCATCGGCACGCCGTTCCGCGTTCCGCACTGGTCGGAAAGGCGTTTCTCGTATATTGGCCGCACGCGATTCCCTTTATGAACGACGGAAAAGGTTACACCGTCTTCAACCATCGCACCGACGGCAAGGCGACCAGCGACTACCCGCAACTGACGTTCCCCTTTTATCCGAACTTCCGCCGCATGGGCCGGATTCGCTAAGGAAGAGACACTGGCAAAAAAAGAATTCTTCGTTTAGCCGCGACGCAGAGGCTCTGCGCAGCGGAGCGCTAGCCCCAACCAAAAACTGCTCTTCGACAAATCCCCTCTCCACGTTACATTTCAGCATCGGGGACCGCGTTCCCCCGTGTGCATGTTCTCTCGGATCACGGAGGATCTCCCCATGGCCATTCTGCAATGCCTCGGCCTCGTGAAAGAATACCCCGGCAAGCGAGCCGTCGACGGCGTCAGCTTTCATGTCGATCGGGGCGAAATCGTCGGACTCATCGGCCCTAACGGCGCCGGTAAGACCACCTCATTCCGCATGGCGTGCGGCATGATCGCACCGACCCAGGGGAAAGTCATCCTCGGCGGCGTCGACGTCACCGATTGGCCGATGTATATGCGGGCGCAGCACGGCATGGGTTACCTGCCGCAAGATGAAAGCGTCTTCGGCAAGCTGACGGTCGAGCAAAATCTGCTGGCGATCCTCGAATATCTCCCCGTCGGCCGCAAAGAACGCCGCTCGATGATAGATCAGCTCCTCTCGCAATTCGGGCTCGCCGATAAGCGTAAACAGACGGCATCGACGCTCTCCGGCGGAGAACGCCGCCGGCTGGAAATCGCCCGCTGCCTATCGAGCAAACCGAATCTGATTCTGCTCGACGAACCATTCACCGGCATCGATCCGGTGACGATTCACAGCATTCAGGACATCATCGCCGAGCTGCGCGATTCGGGGATCGCGATGCTGATCACCGATCACCGCGAGCGAGAGATTCTCACGATCACCGATCGCACGTACGTCATTTGCGCGGGGAAAGTGCTCGTCAGCGGCGACGCCGAGACGGTCCTCAGCAATAAGCAAGCCCAGAACCTCTACTTCGGCAAACGCTTCGACGCCGGCTCGATTATCGAGGGGAAAGAGACGTTTACGGCAGAGAACGCCGAGAGCCAACGCTCGCCCTCCCGCGCGGCGTGATCTCCGGGGAGCGGGGAGCGTAAGCTCCCTGAGGTTAGCCGCGACGCAACGCGGAGCGCGAACTGAGCCCCCAGCGAGCGGGGAGCGTAAGCTCCCTGAAACTGAGCCCCATCCCCCACAACCGACCCCCGTTTCACGTGAAACAACGAGTTTGAAAATCGCGCGACGAAAATCGAGCAAAAATGCAGCGAAATGCGCATCGCAGCGCACTGTGCGCGCGTCGTAACCCCTTCTCCCCCCGGGAGAAGGTGGCCGAAGGCCGGATGAGGGCGCCTTCAGAACGCAAAAACGACCAAAAAGTGACCAAAAACCACCAAAAACGACAAAAATCGACGCTTTGCACGCCATTACGCGCAAAAAAACGCGCCGAAATCGACATCGCGTTCGAAATCGAACTCCTTGCGCCCTCAGCCCTTACGAATCCCTCACCGGTACGCGCAAATGCGCGCTGCGCACGCATGTCATCGCGTGCATGTAAACCGGCGACTTTTGTTGGTGAAGCCCCTCCCAAGCCACCAATCCAGGAGGCCGAGGCAAACCAGGCAACCCCAAATCACCCGCCGTTGCCAAACACGCAAATTC
>JBBECD010000139.1:0-23732 GCA_040881995.1 Planctomycetaceae bacterium | reverse complement strand
TCTCGATCCGCCGCGCCGCATTCTCATGGGGCCGGGGCCGAGTGAAATTCCCTCTCAAGTTTTGGCGGCGTTAGCCGCGCCGACGGTGGGGCATCTCGATCCGTATTTCCTCAAAATCATGGACGAGACGCAGACGATGCTCCGTTCGGTGTTCGTGACGCACAATCAGCTCACGCTCGCCGTCAGCGGGACCGGCAGCGCGGGGATGGAAACCTGCGTCGTCAATCTCATCGAACCGGGGGACAAAATGCTCGTCTGCGTCAACGGCGTGTTCGGCGGCCGTATGGCCGACGTCGCCGGCCGCGTCGGGGCCGACGTCACCACCATCGAACGCCCCTTCGGCGAGGTTTTTTCGCCTGAAGAAATCGAGGCGGCGATCAAAAAGTCCCGCCCCGAAGTCGTCGGCATCGTCCACGCCGAAACGTCGACCGGGGCCTGGCAGCCGATCGAAGAGATTTCGAAAATCGTCCACGCCCACGGGGCCTTGCTGCTCGTCGATTGCGTCACGTCGCTCGCCGGCGTCCCCGTCCTCATCGACGACTGGGAAATCGACGCGGCGTACAGCGGGACGCAAAAATGTTTGAGCTGCCCGCCGGGACTTTCGCCGGTGACGTTCAGCCCGCGGGCTCTCGATGTGATCGACCGCCGCAAGACGAAGGTATCGAGCTGGTACCTCGACATGAATCTCGTGAAGAACTACTGGGGCAGCGACCGCACGTATCATCACACCGCCCCCATCAACATGAACTACGCCCTGCACGAAGCGCTCAGGCTGACGCTGGTCGAAGGTCTCACCGCCCGGCACGACCGCCATCGCCGCAATCATCTGGCTCTCAAAGCGGGACTGAAGGCGATGGGCCTCGATTATTCGGTGAAAGAGCCGTATCAGTTGCCGATGCTCAACGCGGTGACGATCCCCGCCGGCGTCGACGACGCGGCGGTCCGCAAGCAACTTTTGAATCAATTCGGCATAGAAATCGGCGGCGGCTTAGGTCCGTTGAAGGGAAAAACCTGGCGCATCGGCTTGATGGGGGAAGCCAGCAGCGAACGCAACGTGTTGCTTTTCCTGGCCGCGCTCGAGCGATGTTTGCTGGATCAGAATGTGAAAGTGGGTCCGGGTGCGGGTGTGGCGGCGGCGAATGGGGAGTATCGTCAATTGTGAGTCCAAAGTTTAGCCGCGACGCGAAGGCTTTCCGCAGCGGAGCGCTTTCACGTCCGAGCGATTACTCTCCCTCCATCATCGCCCGCAGATCGAACACTTTCGGCGGCGGATCGAGGTTGACGTACTCCCATTCGAGGTCAATGTTGTAAACCTCTTTGCCGTTGAATTTCGCTTCGAGAATCAATGAAATCGGCACCCAGACATCGTTCTTTTCTTCCCACGTCACATCGGCGCGGGACATCGATTCGATCCACTTTTTTGTTTTCTTGTCGAAGACGTCACAGTTGAACCGCGTCACTGTGAATCCCCGTTCGCATTCGATCCAATAGCTTACTCTCGCGTCCACAAATTCGTAAGTGATGACGCACTTGCCATTATCGATCTTGATTTCAATTACCTTTGCCTTTGCCAAGTCATCCAGCATTTCTTCGCATGTCATCCGCGTGTGCACAGTCCCCCAATTCGCTATGCCGAACGATCGCACATCAATCGGCTTACCGATGTTTGACGGTTCGTAGTCTGCCGGCTTTTCTATAAAATCAAACATCGGTGGCTTGTTTTCGTACCATTCCGTTACAAAAGTCTTATTGGGAGTCTTAAGAAGCCTGTATCCATGTTGTGCAGACTTTGTTTCTTTTTGGCCATTTATAGTCGTTGTCAATCGAATCGGCTCTTCGTATTCGAATCGCACTTGCTGATTGGATTCATCAAACGCCCCGAATACGATAACGTCACCTTCCTTGAGATAAGGTTCGGACTGAACGCTTCGGCCCTTGGCGCGATACATGCCTTTCGTCAGTTTCGCCCGTTCTTTGCGGATATTCGCCAGAATCTCCACCGGTTCCATGCATTCTGTTGCCGACGACGTTTTGTCCTCCGCGATGATGATTGTCATGGTCAACGAGAGAAACAACAGAGGCAGAACGCAATACAAAGAAATTCTTCGAATCGACATGACCGGCTCCTTTATTGTGATGTGACGAAGCAGAGCTTCGAAGACCTTGCGTTCCCAAGCGGAGCTTGGGAACGAGATGATGATTTTACCCCGCCGCAAACCGCCAGATATACAGCATCGCTGTTTCAACCTGGAAATTGAGTTTCACCTCTCTGCCGATCAGCGTATCCAGATTTTTGTGATTCGTCCACGAAATTCTCGTGTAAACGCTCGCCGGGTCGTACGTCATCTCGCATTCGTCGAGACCAAAACCGGGGATCACCGTCCCCTCAGCGTCCGTCAGCGCGACCTTCAGCGGCGCAGCTTCCAACAGTTCGACGTTCACATCCAAAAACGGTTGCGTGACTTTCATCGGCTTGGTGACGATCGTACCGACTCGCCTCGATCGCCAGTTGCCCAGGCCGGCGAAGCGGTCCAATCTGACCGTCGCCAGGCCGATCGACATGGGGATGCCCTTTTTCGGATTCGTCTTCACACCGCCGCCGGTGTAGAAGATGTACAGCGTTTCGCCAATGCGGATCGGGGCGTTGTGCGTGGGGTATGCGAGAAGTCGGTCGAACTCCCCCTCCGATCCGATGTCGAGAAACGGAGTGCCGGGGGCGACGCGCTGCCACTGGCCTCCCTCGGGCTGATAGACCAGTTCGCACGTCGCCCCGAAACCGACGTTCGGCCATTTTTCGAGCAGGCCGAGGTTGACGTTGCCGTAGTTGAACGGCGTCATCCCGCCGTGCCATTCCCACAGCTTGCCGAACTCGCTGTCGGGGCCGTTGTCGAAAACGAGTTCGTTCTCCGACCAGTCGGTGAAGGTCGAGCCGACGCGGAGCCCGGCGTTGCGGCCTCCAGTGCCTTTCGCACTTCGCTCGTTCAGCCACCAGCGGCTGTTGCGATGATCGCGCATTACCATCATGTAATCGCCGCTCGACCCGTGTGAAATTCTTTTGGGTTCGCGTTTCCAATGAATGCCGTCGGGGCTGGTGTCGAGATATTGGCCGATGATCTTGCGAGCTACCAACTCGTCTTCTTTCGTGACGTTCGGATATTTATCGGGATACGCATACGCCCACATGCGGTGGTCCTGCATGTTGGCGATGAGTTTGTACCGCCGCTCGGGATCGGGGTCGTCGTCATCGCGAACGACCGTCAAACCGTCGAGATTGTTGACCACGCCGATGAGATTTCCCTCTTCGTCAATCGCCGGCAGGCCGATGTTCCGCCGGGCGAGTTCTTCGTCGACGAGATTTTTGCCGTCCGGAGCGCACGTGTAGAACAAATTATTCTGCTTGCTGCCGCGAAATTCGACGATGTCCAGGTTCGGCTTCTCCCAATGGATTCCATCGCGGCTCTCGGCATACGCATACCCGCCGCGGTCGAGTTCGTCACGTTTGCGTTCGGTGTTGAAGGCGAAGTACCAGATGCGGAGCAGTCCATCTGGTTCAACGATCACACTCCCCCACGCCTGCGCCCGTTCCCCTTCCCACGGTCTATCGGCCACAAGCACCGGTTCGAGATGTTTCCGGGGACGATTGATCTCGACGGCGACGTCGGCGGCGACTTCGAGTTCCTCGCGGTTGAGGAACAGGTGCAAGTTGGGGTCGTTGTGATTGGATGTGCGGATGTCGGATGGTTTTTTTGCATCGTCGTTCGCCGAGACGGTGTGCGAGCTACGATGACAGCTCAAGGCGAGACCGATCGCCGTCGAAGCAAGAAAATCGCGACGAGAGAGATAAAACGGAGACGGCATGGTGGGGCCTCGCAACATGCAATGTGGCGATGGAATTCGCTAAGTGCGTCAAATTAATCCGAACGAACGTATAAATACAAGATGACAATCGCGTTGATCGCCAGTGCAATCCAAGCCGGCCGTCTGGGCTTCAGTTTCTCGGCGAATGTAGAGGCCGCTGCGATGACGCTCAAAATCAAGCAGATGGCGCCGCCAGCTCCAACGCCACCTACGACAAGAATGAAAGGGAGGCGGCTTGGCGTTCCGCCGGGAAACCTGTCGCCGTACATTCGATCAATTCCCAGGGCGATCAGTATTCCGAACACAGCGACGATGGAAAGAATAAGCGATAACCGAGGAGCATTCTCAATCCACGACTTCGGTGAAGTAACATGTGCCGTCGACTCTCCGGTATAGAGCTCGCCGTCGTCTCCTTGAACATTGGCGTCTAACTGCTGGGCAATTGCCCCGTGGCGAAGCTGATAAAATCGGTCACGCCGGCCGTGAAATCCGTCCGAACGGCAATTTACTTTGAATGCCATTCGCATGGCATCAGGTTAGCGTCCTTTAGCTCTTTCCCCCGACCAAAGCTTCTGGAAAACCAGCCCTGTCAGACCAAGTTCCTCAACCATCCCCTTGAATTCGTCATCCGGCGCCGCCAATCCTTCCAGGCACAGAACCTCTCCCAACACTGTTTCCGGAATCTTAAATAAAGAAGTATCAAGGCGGTGAGGATGAAATACGTACTCTTTAATAAAACTCGGGACTCCTTCCACATGCCGTGATTCCTTCTTATTGAGCGCATTGAGGACGATGGTCACATTGCAAAGCAGAAAGTGTTCGCCGTCGCACTCCATGGGCAGCAGTTCGCAGGATCCCTCCAGAATCGACATCAAGTGGCCGGGAATTTTGCTATTTCCTTTCTTGATCGCAAACGCACCTCCACTAGATGCCGTACAATCCCAGAAGTCCGGTTCTTTTTTTTGAGGATTGGCGCGGTAGATCGGAGGGGGTTCCCACGCTTCACCGATCGGATTGCCTTTCAATTTTATCGTTCTCACGGCATCGAAATCATCCGGAAGAAAATACTGATAGTTGTCGACATCTCCGATAATCCGGTACACGGTAAGCATGAAATGGTCTCCTGATCAGACTGTTTTTCACCAATTAACTTCGCCGCTGACAAGCTGTTGACGTAGATCCTTTAAAACCGCCCACCGCGATCTTTGAGTTCGGATATAAACGCCTGCGCTTTGTGCCGCAAATTGGCATCCGTGCTCCAGAAGTCGCGAGCCACGTTTCCAAGCGTTGACGTATCAAGAATCACAAGTTTCGCACGGGCTAATTCCATTGCGCTACGCCGCCTTCCATGTGTGAGTTTTCCATTACCTCGAGTGGCTCGCTGTAGTATAAGACCCACAACTCGAAAAAATAGTTCACTTCTTGGCAAAATCGGCCCTGCCGGGTGCCCCGGTTGAAATCGGATGACGCGGCGACGACAGGAACCGTGTGCCACGGATGATCTCCTCGGCATCGGTCCTATTCCCAATCAACGCTCCCATTCCAAACAGCGATCCCTTCCCAAACACGGCTCCCATTCTCCCACACGGATCCAATAACGCACGAAGCATCAACGCCTCTATAGGGGCATGGTTGCGCGGAGCGGCCGGTGGCCGACCGAGGCCATCGCAAGGGCGTCTTCCTAAGCCCCGCATCCCTCCCCTCAAACTCTGTTACCCGAAATCTCGAATTCCTCCCAAAGTGTTGTTTGAGCTAGCGCAAGAATACTCTAAAATGGGCATAAAAAGATGCTTTTGCGCTCGCGAGTGGCGCTTTTGAACGCGCGAGTGACGCTTTTCAGCGCGCCAGTCGGCCGCAATTAGCAATTCAAACAGCTTTTTGCGGCGATGTTTTTTATACTATTCTTTCCAGTCTTCCCATATTCCAGGCCCATTTGTTCGGAAATCGTCGTGTTTGCCATCAGTGGGTGATTTTTGATTACCTGGTCTACCTTGTCTTCCTGGATTGGTGGCTTGAGAGGGATATCGCAGACAAAAGTCGCCCATTTCGGTCCGTGGGATGACGTGCGTGCGCGGCGCACTTTGGCGCGCACCGGGGCGACATTCGTAAGGGCTGATACTGTCACGAGTTCGATTGCAGACACGACATCGATTTAGGCGCGCATTTTTGCGGTTAAGTGCGCGCAAAGCGTCGTTTTCTGGCGTTTTTGGCGGTTTTTGGGCGCTTTTGCGCTCGAATGCGCGTCCCAACGGCACCCTCATCCGGCCTTCGGCCACCTTCTCCCAGAAGGAGAAGGTGTTACGACGTGGGCGGTGCGCGCGAATTGCGGCCGCGAGGTGCATTTTCGCTCGATTTTGGGCTTGGGATTTTCAGACTGATTGTTTCACGTGAAACGGGGGGTGGCTGTTGGGGGATGGGGGATGGTCTTAAGGAGCTTACGCTTCCCGCCACGCTGGACAACATCGCGGCGATACTTCATGATGGGTCGCGATTTGGATGCAGCTAGGCCCTCGACCCTCGACCCTGGACCAACAATGATCATCGACGTCCACTCTCACACGTGGGAATATCCTCTGCACTTCGGCGACGATTTCCGCAAGCAGGCCAAGCGGGCGCGGGCGGGGGTCGAGGTCGATCTCACCGTCCGCTACGAAGAATACCAGAACACGTCGATCGACGAAGTCGTCACCATCGTCTTCGGCGGCAAGGCGAAACTCAGCGGCATGTGGGTCGATGACGATTACGTCGCGAAGTACGTCGCTGCCCACCCCGATAAGCTCATCGGATTTCTCAGCGTCGACCCGACGCAGCCGAACTGGATGGACGAGCTGCATTACGGGCATCAGGAGTTGAAGCTCAAGGGGATCAAGCTGCTGTCGATGTACGCCGGGTTTCGACCGGACGACCGGTTGCTCGATCCGCTATGGCAGTACGCGACGAAGCATCGCTTGCCGGTGCTGTTGCACACGGGGACGACGTTTATCGCGCAGGCCCCGCTGGAATGCACGTTGCCCCGGCATCTCGACGTCGTCGCCACCCGGTTTCCCCAAGTGAAGATCATCATGGCGCACCTCGGGCATCCCTACGAAGGGGAAGCGGTCGCCACGGCGAGAAAACATCCCAACGTCTACACCGACATCTCCGCCCTGCATTACCGCCCGTTCCAGTTCTATCACAGCCTGATGCTCGTGCAGGAATACGGCGTCTGGGACAAACTCCTGTTCGGCACCGATTACCCGTTCACGACGATCAACGCGACGCTGGCCGGGTTGCGTTCGCTCAACGACATGCTGAAAGGAACATCGCTGCCGAGGCTGAATGAAGACGCGATCGAGAAGATGATTTACCGGGATACGCTGGGGGTGTTGGGGATTGAGTAGTTAAGGATCATCTGTAACGACTTTTTGCACGACTCCGTCCGGACCAAAGTATACCGTCATGCCATTATAATAATAAATTTCCCAGTTGCCTTCTGGATGCCCCTCGAATGCGGTGTGGACTCCGCGAGAGCTTAACGTCTCACTCACTTCTTTCTTCGTTTTCCCGATCAAATCCTGATGGTCAGCGGCGTCATAATGTGGTGATGGCATGAAGGCATAACTGAGAATGAAAAGTGGAAGGGCAATTTGAAGCGATGCCGTCTTCCAATTCCTTTCCGCGGCGGAACAGGCTAGGCCACAAAGTAAGGCGAGAAAGTAAAAAATGATCACGGCAATTGCGTGATTCCACGATAGGCCAAATCGCCCTGGATGATCGAATCCGATATCACCGAAGTGATAAACGGCAGCAAATATTGCTTGTAGTACCAAGAATACGATACTCATCACATATTCCCGTTATGCTTTTCGGTCCGCCGACAGAATGGTTGACGACCTTAGACCGAGAAGCTTGATCGATTATAGACATATTTTGAAAATTTCCGAAGTATATTGCGCCCGGAGCGTGAACCGCCGAAGCGGGAGCTTCGAAGACCTTGCGTTCCCAAGCGGAGCTTGGGAACGAGGAACGGTGAGGGTCATTCGCCGCAAAAATCCCACAACCTTGCGATTGCCGATCATGGGAAGTATGTTAGACGTGAGTTGATCTCGTCTTCGCAGCCCGGCGGGGTTTCGCGATTTTGCTTATCACTTCGGTTCATCCCGTTTTGTTCGTGTCAAGGCGTAGGAGGTTTTTATGCGGCTCAATTTGATTCCGACCGGGCGTCGATTTCGTTCCGTCATCTGGACCGTCGTGTGCGGGAGCCTCGGCGTGCTCCCCTTCGGTCCCGGAGCAACCTGCCTGGCGGACGACTGGACTCAGTTTCGCGGGCCTAACGCCTCGGGCGTTTCGACCGATCCCGAACCGTTGCCGACGGAATTCTCGACGTCGCAAAATCTCGTCTTCTCGCACGACCTGGGGAAAGGCATCGCCTGCCCGATCGTCACGAACGGTAAGGTGATCACCACCGCCTATACGCCGGAAACGGGGTTCGCGGTCTTCTGTCACGACGCGGCGGACGGGACGGAATTGTGGAAGAAAACGTTTGCCGTCGACCCCGCCGCATTGCCGCCGAAAATCGTCCCTCCCAACGAACATGCCTCGTCGACTCCCTGCACCGACGGCGAGCGGGTTTACATTTACTTCAGTGCGATCGGACTGATGGCCCTCGATCTGGAAGACGGCGAACAACTCTGGAGTTATTCGTTGCCGATGCCGTATTACCTGATGGACTGGGGACCGGCCTCGTCGCCGATCGTGTATGAAGACAAAGTGATCTACTGCCAGGACGACGATCTCGATCAATATCTCATTGCCTTGGATAAGAAGTCCGGCACGCTTTTGTGGCGCACGCCTCGTCCCGAAATGCTCGGCGGGTATGCGGTTCCCGTGCTCTGCACGGCGAATGGACGAACCGACGTCGTGACGGCCGGCAGCGGCAAGTTGCAGGGATACAATCCTGAAACCGGCGAAGAAATCTGGTCGTGCAACTCGCTACTGCGGACGACGATGTCGACACCCGTCGTCAAAGGGGACAAGATTTACGCGACCTCTCAAAGTTACGGCGACGCGGGCCGGATTCTGAAAGAGGCGCTGATGGAATGGAAAGATACGAACCGGGACAAAAAACTGACGAAGGATGAATTCGAAGAACCGTTCTGGGAAAAATTCGACAAGGCCGACACGAACGGCGACGGATTTTTGATTCAGGATGAAATCGATACGGCGTTTCAAGCTCCGACCAATCTGGTCGGCGGCGGCAATATTATGCAATGCATTCAGGGGGGCGGCACAGGCGACGTCACTGCGACCAATCTTCTCTGGAACCTGGATCACCCGGCTCCGTCCAACATTTCGTCGCCGCTGGTTGTCGACGGTCGAATGTTCGTCGTCAAGCGGAGCGGTATTTCTGCGGCGTTCGACGAAGTGACAGGTGAAACGATCTGGATGAAAAAACGCATCAACAATTTGGGCGATTATTTTGCATCGCCCATCGCCGGCGACGGCAAGATTTACGTGACCGGTGAGAACGGTTTTATCGTCGTGCTCAAGCAGGCTCCGGAACTGGAAATTCTCGCCAAGAACGACATGGAAGACACTTGCGTCGCCACGCCGGCGATTTCCAACGGACGCATTTACGTGCGCACGTTGAAGAAACTGCACTGTTTCGCAGAAGGAGGCAAATAGTCCAGGGCCGGAGAATCGTTTAGCCGCGACGCGAAGGCTTTGCGAAGCGGAGCGCTTCGTTGGCGACTGTTGAGTCTTTTTGTGCCCTTCATTCGTCAAACCTCTATCATTCGGATTTCGACATTCGTCATTCATAACATAACACGACTTCTACGGAGATACGCGCCATGACGGGATTTTTTACGACATTCGCCGTTTGGACGTCGTTGCTGTTCGCCGCCGATGCTCCCCAGATCGACGTTGTGGTCGGGCCGAAGAGTTCGGAACTCGAACGTCACGCCGCCCGCGAATTGAGCGATCAATTCACCAAACTGTTCGACGCCAACGTCACAGTGCACACGGAAGTCCCCGCGAAGACTGAACATCTCGTGTTGATCGGGAGCCCTGCGTCGAATCCCGCTGTCAAAAAGTACGCCGGCGACTGGCCGAAACTTTCGCCGCAAGGGATCGTCGTTCGCAGTTTCAAAGGCAAAGACGCCTCCGGCGTGATTGTCGGCGGCGGCAGCCCGGTCGCCACGTTGTGGGCGGCGTACGAGCTTGGCTATCAATTCGGCGTGCGGTATACGCTGTCGGTCGACATCATTCCCGACACCAATCCCGAATTGAAGTTGAGCGGGTACGACATCGTTCGCGAACCGGCCTTTCCGGTTCGGGCCTGGCGGACGGTCAACGATTTTCCCATCGGTTTCGAATCGTGGGGAGCCGAAGATCAGCAAAAACTCTTCGTCCAGCTCGCGAAGCAGAAATTCAACCGCATTTTGGTCTCGGTTTATGCCTGGCAGCCGTTCGTCGACTTCAATGCAGGCGGGGTGAATAAGTCGACGGCCATGTTGTGGTACGGCGAGAAATATCCCATCCATCGCGACACGCCGGGCAAAGTCGCTTTTAACGGCGCCGAGGTCTTCGAAAACCCCGACTTCGCCGGTAAGGAAGGATACGAAGAACTGACCGCGGCGGGAATCAAACACATCCGCCATGTGACGGCGTCGGCCCACGATCTCGGCATGACCGTCGCGCTGCAGATGTCGCCGCTCGAATTCACCCGTGAATTCGAAAAAGTGATCCCCGGCGCGAAAAACTCCCCAAGCCCGAACAACGTGCTGATAGCTCCCGGAGAACAACAAGGGCTCGACGATAAAGCCTTGAAGGAACTCGTCAAGGCGCAAATCCGGGCCTACATCGAGACGTATCCGGATATCGATGCGCTGTACCTCACGCTTCCCGAGTTCCCCGAATGGGAGGCGCATGCCGAGGAAGCCTGGAAACGGCTCGCCCAGAAACACGATCTCGGCGAAGCCACGCTCGAATCGCTGACCGATGCCGCCGGCAACCGCACCGCCATCGCCAGCGGTGAACGAGGACGCAAAGCGCTGCGCGGAAACGTCGCCGCGCTCGCGTTTCTCGGCGATCTGCTCGCCGACGGCAAGCTGCTGAAACGAGAGGACGGCAAGCCGGTCGAACTGGTGTTCGTGCAACTCGATCCCGCGCTGTATCCGATCGCCGAAAAAATTCTCCCGACATCCTCCGGGATGCTCAACTTCGTCGATTACACGGCGAGACGGGTGGTCGAAAACCGCGAACTCTTGAAAGAAGTTCCGGCGAAGAAAGTGCCGAGCCAATTTATTTTCACGCTCGCCGACGACAACATCGGCATTCTTCCGCAGATCGCCACGAAGCGCATTGAAACGATCGCCCGCGATCTGGTCGACCAGGGTTGGCAGGGGTTCACCACGCGAATGTGGGTGCCGGCGTATCTCGATATGACCGTGCATTTTCTCTCCCGCTTCTCGTTCGACACCACGACGACGGCGCGCTCGGCCCACGATGAGTTCTTCTTGGCGCTCACCGAAAAACAATCGTCGACCGACCGGCTGTGGCTGGCGTTCGAAAAACTGGAAGAAGCGACCGAGATCATCGACGAAAACGACATCGGCTTCGCCTTCCCCGTGCCGAGTTTGCTCATGAAGCACTATCACGCCGACCCGGTTCCCGAATGGTGGACGACGGCCCTGAATGCTTACGTGGAATTCCTGACCGAGTTGTATCGAGGCGGCAGCAATACCGCCCCGCATGGATATAACTTCATCTTTTACTACTCCAAGCGCAGCGAATTTCCGTTGGAATACTTAACCGCCGTGCAAGCCGTGCGCGAAGCCGCCGTCGCCAAACAGGAGGGGGACTTGGAAAAGGCCCAGGAAAAATTGAATCTGGCGATCGAATCGATCTTCAACTGCATGGATATCCTGTCGGACATCGGGCACGATCAGAGCGACCGTGCGATCATCGCCGTATTGGACGCCTATGCCTATCGGCCTCTGCTCGAAGAACTGGAGCGGCTGGAAGCAGCGGCAGAAGCCGGAGAAAAATAACATGATGACCGAACCGCTGGTTTACTTGCGGGGGGAAATGGTTCCCGCGTCGCAGGCCCGTCTGCAGATTTACGATGCGGGGGTCGTGCTGGGAGCCACCGTCACCGAGATGGTGCGCACCTTTAAGCATCAACTGTTCCGCCTGCAGCCCCACCTCGATCGGCTGGCCCGCGGCATCAAATATCTGCGGTTCGACATCGGCATGGAGATGAGCCGGCTCGGCGAAATCTGTCAGGAGCTGACGGCTCACAACTCGCGGCTGATCTCGGCCGAGGACGAACTCGGGCTGGTGATTTTCATCACGCCGGGCGAACTCCCCGTCTACGCGGGAGGCGCAGGCGCGACGGCCCATAACACGCCGACTGTCTGCGTGCATACGTTCCCGATGCCGTTTGAATTGTGGTCCGAAAAATTCCGCACGGGTCAGCATTTCGTCACGCCGTCGATTCGTCACGTTCCGCCGCAGTGCTACGATCCGAATATGAAGTATCGCAGCCGCATGCATTATTATCTCGCCGATCAGGAAGCGAAGCTGGTCGATCCGGCCGCCGCGGCTTTGCTGCTCGATCTCGACGGCAACGTGACCGAAACGGGGGGTGCGAATTTTCTGATGGTCGAAAAAGGGACGATCGTCTCCCCGACGCTGCGGAACATCCTGCCGGGCGTCAGCCGGGCGGTCGTGCGCGAACTGGCGGGGAAACTCGACATCCCGTTCGTCGAAAAGGATTTCGCCGCGTTTCACGCTCTGAATGCCGACGAAGCCTTCACCGCCAGCACGCCGTATTGCATTCTCCCGGTGACCCGGTTGAACGGCCTTCCGGTCGGCAAAGGAGTTCCCGGCCCGATCTTCCAAAAGCTGATCGAAGGCTGGAACAAAGAAGTCGGGCTCGACGTCATCGAACAATTCTGCGCCGGCGCCTCCCGCAGGACGGGAGCAGCGGCGAAGGCGTAACGTGCATCGAGAATGTCGAATGACGAAATCCGAATGACGAATCAATGACGAAGCCCGAAATCCGAATGTCGAAACGTCACCTCTGCATACTAGCTTGGGGGGCGGTGGGGTTTGGGGGGCGGAACGATGGGGAGATGGAGAGTTTCTCATTTTGCATGCTTCCTTGCACATTCAACATTCACGTTCGCCCTACACCCTACCGGACTTGGTTGCGCGCCGGCGTGAATGTGGGGGATTTGGCGGGTATTCCACTCCAAACACGCACTGAAAAATGTGTTTGGTAATCACGAAACGCGCGCCAAATGCGCGCAAATCGACGTCTCGCGCGCGTCTCGCAGCGCCTTCCGCACCATCTCGCCACCATTTCGCAGCATTTATAGACATCGATATGAGCGCGACCCGCGCCTGTGCCGAATCTGCTCCGCGCAACCAGGCATCTTAACGAGGATTTGATGTTTCGCGTTTTGTCGGATCGGTGTTTAGGAATGGGATCGGTGCCGCGTGTGAAAACGACAGGGGTGTCGCCGACGATTTCCAATGACTGACTTGAAAGTTATGGGAGTGAGTGATTCTAATCGTAGTGCTGACCAATCGTCGCGAATGAGTCACGGTCGCGAACCGAGAATCGCACGTCGTGATCCCTCGCTTGCGCTTTTTTGAAGTTGCGTTATCGATGATGTCGATCCAATTCTTCCGCCCCGGAAGGGGTACAACAATGTAGCCTCGGGCAACGCCCGAGGTCGCGGAATCCTCCGGGATTTCCAAGCCCCGGCAGGGGCGAAACAGGTCGTTCGTTGTGTCGCCCCTCCCGGGGCTCTGGCGACGTGGTCGCTTCGCAACCCCGGGCGTTGCCCGGGTCTACATTGTTATGGCCCTACCGGGCCGGAAAACCATGCATTCGCCGTCGATAGAGCCCAATCTCAAAAAGCGCAAGCGAGGGCTGTCTTTCACTTCGTCATTCGACATTCAGATTTGATTCGTCATTTGTGCTTCGACATTCGACATTGATTTAACGCGGGTTCAACGATTTCACAAAGGGTAATGCATTATGCACGTGCTGGTAATTGGCGGGGGTTCGATTGGCGAACGTCACGCCCGGTGTTTTCTGCGGACTGGACTGGCCGAGGTCTCGCTGTGTGACGTCCGTGCCGAAATCCGCGAACGGCTGGCGGGCACGTATCCGCTGAAGCAGACGTTCGCCGATTTCGGCGATGCGCTCGCCTCCAAACCCGACGTCGCCGTCATCTGCACTCCGGCGCATCTGCACGTCGGCATGGCGATCGATCTCGTCAACGCCGGCTGTCACGTGCTGATGGAAAAACCGGTCGGCACGTCGTTCGACCGCGTCGACGAACTTTCGCAACTCGTCGAACAAAAGAAAACGGTCTTCGGCGTCGCCTATGTGTTGCGCTGTCATCCGCTCATCGTCGCGCTACGAGACGTCATTCAAAGCGGCCGCTTCGGCAAACCGGTCGAACTCACCGTCGTCACCGGCCAGCACTTCCCCACGTTTCGGCCCGCGTATCGCGAGATCTATTACACGAACCGTGCGACCGGCGGCGGGTGCCTGCAGGATGCCCTCACCCACATCGTGAATTCCTCCGAATGGATCGTCGGACCGATTACCGAACTCACCGCCGACGCCGCTCATCAGGTGCTCGAAGGCGTCACCGTCGAAGATACCGCCCATGTCCTCGCCCGGCACGGCGGCGTGATGGCCAGCTATGCGATCAATCAGCATCAGGCCCCGAACGAACTCACGCTCACCATCGTGTGCGAGCGAGGGACCGTCCGCATGGAATCGCATCTCAACCGCTGGCGCTGGACCTCCGAACCGAACGAACCCTGGCACGACGAAGACTTCCCGCCGATGGAACGCGACGACATGTTCGTCGCGCAGGCTCAAGCCTTCCTCGACGCCGTCGCCGGCAAACGCCAACCGGTCTGCTCGCTCGCCGAAGGGGTGCAGACGCTGAAAGTCATCCTCGGCGCGCTCGAAGTGCTCGAAACGCGAACGTGGAAGACGCTTACCTGACCGTCCCCCCCATCCCTTCCGACGAGGTTCACCATGATCCGACGGCGAACGATTTGTGTCATGGAGTCGATTCTCGCGATTGCTTTTTTCATCGCGAGTCCTGCCGAGAGTTGTGACGCGGGCGAGGTCTTATACAACGGCATCGAGTTGCCCGAACAGTGGCCGCCGCGACCGGAGAGTTTTTCGCGAGAACCGCAGCCCGAGCCGCCGTACTTGTCGGCCCCGCCGGACGTCATTCCGATCGACGTCGGCCGGCAGTTATTCGTCGACGATTTTCTCATCGAATCGACGACGCTCCATCGAGAGTTTCATCAGCCCGAGTGGTACGCCGAAAATCCCATTTTCAAGGCGGAAGAACGCTGGGAATTTCACGGCGACCGCAACATCCCGTTCGCCGCGCCGTTCAGCGACGGCGTCTGGTACGATCCGCAGGACCGCACGTTCAAGATGTGGTACATGGGCGGGAGCGGCCTTTATTTTTGTCTGGCGACGTCAAACGACGGCATCCACTGGGACCGCCCGGCACTCGGGCAGTCCGAAAGTTACCCCGAGAGCAACATCCTCAAGATCGAGCCGATCGAACGCGATTCGTGCAGCATCATTATCGATCTCGACGACCCCGATCCCGAGAAACGTTACAAGATGTTCTACTTTCGCTCGACATTTAAGACCCGCTTTTCGCCGGACGGCATTCATTGGAGCGACGTCGTCGCCGATCAGCCCCAGACCGGCGACCGCTCGACCGTGTTCTACAATCCGTTTCGCAAGTTGTGGATTTACAGCGTCCGTTCGGGACAAAATCCCGTGGGCCGCTGCCGCTTCTACGGCGAATCGCGCGACGTCTCGAAAAACTCGTGGGAAACGCTGAACGACGTCTCTCGCTGGGCGAGTGCCGATTCGCTCGACCGCGTGCAGCCGGTTGAGTTCAACGAGAAACTCCCCGACTTGTACAACCTCGACGCGGCGGCCTACGAAAGCCTGCTCGTCGGTTTCTTCACGATTCATTCGCACATCGCAGAGGGGGACCGGCCGAAGATCAATCACGTCACGCTCGGCTATTCGCGCGACGGTTATCATTGGCATCGCCCCGACCGGCGGCCGTTCTTGAATGTTTCCGACGACAATCAGGCGTGGAATTACGGCAACGTGCAACCGGCGGGAGGGGGCTGCCTCGTGATGGGGGATAAACTCTACTTCTATTGCAGCGGACGCAACAGCCGCAAACCCAAAGACGACGGCACTGGCGGCAGCACCGGTCTGGCCATGCTCCGCCGCGACGGCTTCGCATCGCTCTCCGCCGATGAAACCACCGGTACGCTGACGACCCGGCCCGTTCGCTTCGAGGGCAAATACCTCTTCGTCAACGTCGATGATCCCGACGGCGAACTCAAGGTCGAAGTGCTCGACAAACAAGGCAAGGTGATTCCCCCCTTCGGCCTGGCGAAATGCGAGTCCGTCACGGCAGATGTGACGTTACAGCGAATCACGTGGAAAGAGACCGAATCGCTCGAATCGCTCGCCGGCAAACCGGTCCGCTTCCGCTTTTCGCTCAAGAACGGCAAGTTGTACTCGTTTTGGGTCAGCCCCAATGAGTCCGGCGCCAGCGAAGGCTCCGTCGCCGCCGGCGGCCCGGGTTTCACCAGTTTTCGCGACACGAATGGCAATTGATAATGGACAAGGGATAACGGACGGCGGAAAATAACGATGGATGATGAAAATGACGGGTGAATGATATTGTCCATTATCCATTGACAAAAATCTCCCATTCGGCCCGCAGGGGGAGTATAATAAATCGTGGCCGCGCGGCGGTTGTGCGCGGTTCTCAGTCTTCGTTCCAGTTCAAATCGTTGAAGTCAGGAATATTCATATGGCGACGGTCAGTGAACCCCCCAAGGTCGTATCCGAAGACTTGCCGGAATTTGAAATCAACAAGATCTTCCGCCAGTTGGTTAAGTTCAATGGGTCGGATTTGCATTTGCAGGTCGGCAAACCTCCGATTCTGCGAATCCGCGGCACGCTGCGCGAATTGCAGATGGAGCCGATCGGCAAGAAAAAAATGGCCGAGATGTTCTACGAGATGATGGACGAACGCAACAAGAAGATCTTCGTCGAAGAAGGGGGGGCCGACTTCGCCCACGTCGTCGAATACGAAGGGGAGCGCTGGCGGTTCCGCGTGAATTTGCTCACACAGCTCGGCAACCCCGGCATGGTTTCGCGTAAAGTCGAACGGTTCATCCCCGACTTCGCGGGTCTGAACCTGCCGCCGATCATCGAAGACCTCTGCAAGTTCGACCAGGGAATGGTGCTGCTCGCCGGGGTGACCGGCAGCGGCAAGAGCACCACGATCGCCTCGATGCTCGACTGGGTGAATCATCGCGAGCGGGTGCACATTCTCACGATCGAAGACCCGATCGAATTCGTATATACGCAGGACAAGGCGCTTATCAACCAGCGAGAAATCGGCATGGACGTCAAGGACTTCAAAATCGCCATGAAACACGCGGTCCGCGAAGACCCGGACATCATGCTCGTGGGCGAAATGCGCGACCGCGAAACGTTCGAGACGGCGATTCACGCCGCCGAAACCGGCCACTTGGTGTTCGGAACGATTCACGCCTCGACCGCCCCCAGTACGATCGGCCGTATTCTCGACCTCTTCCCGCAAGATATGCACAAGGCGATCCGCAGCAGCATGGCGTTTAACATGCGCGGCATCGTCGCGCAAAAACTGTTGCCGACGATCGTCGACACTCCCAAGCGCGTCCCCGTGGTGGAGATCATGACGTTCAATCCCACGGTGCGAAAGCTGGTGCTGGAAGAGAGGGACGAAAAACTCTCGGCGGCGATGCGCATCGGCAAAGCCGAAGGCATGCAGCAATTCAACGACAGCCTGAAGTATTTCATCGACAAGGAATTCGTCAGCCGCGCCACGGCCTTCGAAGTCTCGCCGAACGTGGAAGAATTGAAGATGATTCTGAAGGGCATCGACGTGAAAGCGGCGGCAATTTTGTGAGGACGGGCTTTTGTGCAACGGTCAAGGAGTTGCTGGCATGAATCGAATTATTATTAACGAGCCACTGAAACACCACCTCGACGATGCTGGTCAACCCGTCGAGTTGGTCGACGAATCCGGTAAGCGATTTGGTTATTTCGTACCTCTGATCATTGCCGAAACCGACGACGGATGTCCGTATTCACCCGAAGAACTCAGCCAGATGCAGAGCGAACCAGGCGGTCGGACTCTTAAGGAGATTTGGACGGCCTTGGTGCGAAATGAAGTATGGAGTGATATGGAGGCCTCCGGCCGAACGGGCGCTCGCACAAATCTGGACGAGCGCCATCGATCGCCAAGCGATCACGGATGCCGCCGATTCCATTGACGCGATGCTTGTCTCTTCGCCGCACGAAGTCGGTGAATCGCGTGTTGGAAAAACTCGAATTCTAACGGTCATGCCTCTCTCGATTTATTACGACATTCACGAAATTGACCACATCGTCGCGGTCTGGGCGATCTGGCACGTGCCAAGAAAGTGATCGAGTGTCAGTTGTGCCTGATCTGCGGGATTCGCTACACATGGACGAGTTGAAGATGATTCTCAAAGGCATCGACGTGAAGGCGCCTGCGATTTTGTGAAGGGTGCATGCTACGTTAAAGGAAATTATGTTACGAGATCCTATCGTCGAGGAAGTCCGCGCAATCCGCGAACAACTTGCGGCCGAGTGCAATTTCGATATCCGCAAGATTATTGACGATGCTCAACGTCGCCAGAAAGCATCCAAGTCCCGAATCGTTTCCTTCGAGCGGCCGAAGAAAACGGCGATGCAGACGGAACCCGCGTCTGCAACTTCCGCCCACACGCCTTCGCCGGGCAATGGGGTGAAAGCCAAGTAGGGCATACGGTAATTGCATGTAATTGGATCGTCGGGCATAGCCTGACCTACGAAATCGCGAGTTTCTATCTTGTTCGTCAGAAGTGAGAGGTCGTGCCATCCACGAAGCGGTCAGAAGAGCTAAGACAGAAGGAATAACATGTTCCGCCAAGAGCGAAAACTTTGCGTACCGATATTCGGAGGCATCCTCTTCGGATTGATGACTGTCGTCACTGTTACTCCAGGATACGCTGAGGATTTGCCTGCGAAAGGCACTTTTCGAGGCGTTTACCGAGTCAATCGCGCAGGAGTCGGCAGATTTGATATTTTCGTCATATCGTCCGAACTGAAAACGCGGATGGCACCGTATGAGGGCAAGTATATCGAATTGGAAATTGTCAAAGGAACTCAACCGACGGCTGCTGATTTCGTTATCGTTTATCAGATCGGGAAAGTTACTAAATTGCCCGATCCGCCGCTGAAGTTGAAGGTTGATGCGATACATTCGGCAGCAAAGTCACCGGAGAAAATCAATGTGGTTTATTCAATGAACAACGTCGGCAAAAATGATATCACTGTCGATGCGAACCACTTGAACTTGCGCGTCCTATCTCTTACTCAAGCTCGGCCAAATGACGCAAGCGATAATTTCTACCGGTCAGGATACACCCACGAACAACTAAACTTTCACGGATTGGTGGTGCAGCCGTGGAATTTTATTTCGCCCATGCAACCGGGCAAAAGTACCCATTACTACACGCGACAAATCTTGCTGCGACCAGGTGAAAGCGCGCCATTCGTGTTGCACGATCTTGAACTCGAACCGGGCCGATATGAATTGACCGTGGCTGGAACCTACTACCCGTCACCTAAAGAGATCATTCCCGTCATCGCGTCTCAATCGTTTGATTTCCCGATGCTGAAACCAAACGAGATTCCCGCCCCATTGTTGGATTCGGCAGCGGTGGAGGTGGTCAATGACGACGAATGGTTCGTCGTCACCGGACGGCTCATCAGAAATTCGGAATCGAAGGCATCGCTGTTCGCCAAATCATACCGCGATCATTACCAAGTCCCCGGGCTAATTCAACTCTATTCCGAGACGGAGGCGCTTGTTCCAGCAATACTTCGCGAAGAGTATCCCGACAGTTCCTGGAGACGTATCGAGATCGACGACGAGGGACTCCCCTTCGAGTTTCGTGTACGCCAGGCGGATCTCTTTTCGAGAACTCGCGTGGCGAAAATCGTTTTCTGGACAGTCACAGAAGCGGGTATCGAACGGCTCACGTTAGCCGATAATCTGCCGGAGCGAGTTCAGCAACCGCTTCCGCCGTGGGGTGAAGAAGTGCGAGGATGTCGCTTGAGAATTCAGCTCGCTAGAGAAATATATAAGTCCGAAGAGCAAATCCGATTCTTCTATCAAGTCAAGTCTAATGGAGAATTCGCCGACGTCTATTCGGCGGGACAAGGAAACGTTCAATCGCACATTGTCGTGACGATTGACGGAAAAAAGGCTCGCTTAAGGTCGCATAGCGGAGTTGGTGACGGCATAAACGAGTTCCCCATCCAAGGCGAAATCAAACTGAAAAGTGGCGACATACTTACTTCCGGAAAGCACTCGCTTCAGTTTTCGCTTCGCGGTGTTCCAGGCATCTTTACCAATACACGCGGCGAGGAATTCCGCAAGTTCGACGCTACAATGGTTTCAAATGTGGTGGATTTTGACGTGCTCCCCGAATGAGTAATAAAAATGACCGACAGACGGAGAACGAGCATGATCTGCCAGGACTGCGGCGTCGAAGCCGAGACGAAGCATGTGGCTTTTCATCAGAATATTGGGGCGCTGTTTGTTCGGTTTCCCAAGTCGGTGCAGGGGCGGTTGTGCAAATCTTGCATTCATAAGCATTTTTGGGCGATGACGACCACCACGCTGTTTCTCGGCTGGTGGGGGACGATCTCGTTTCTGGTGACGCCGTTTTTTATCTTCAATAACGTGGGGCGGTATCTGCTCTGCCTCGGCATGCCGGCCGTTCCCATCGGCGCGGCGCCGCCGAGTTTGAGCGATGCCGAGGTCGAACGGATCAGGCCTTATGCGCAGGATTTGTTCAACCGGCTTAACGACGGCGAGGACTTCGAAACGGCCGCCATCCGCGTTGCCGACCGGGCGGGAGTGACTCCCGCTCAGATCGCGTTATTCGTGCACGCCGTGGTGCAATCACAACAGCAAGAATAGCCGCGAGGAAAATAATGCAGACCGCTCAGCTCAAGACGATCGCCAGTTTTGCGTTGCCTCACGAGGCCGAGATTGCCCGGGCTTCGCTCGAGGCGAATGGGATTCCCACCTATGTGCTCAACGCCGAGAGCGCCACCACGATGTCGCACGTCGGAGCGGGTCTGGAGGGGGTCAAACTGCAAGTGGCGGCGGAAGACGCCGAGCGAGCGACCGCGGAACTGGCTGCGATCGATGGTGCACCGGAAACGCCCGCATGGCTCTGTGCCCGTTGCGGCAGCGCAGTCGACGCCGGGTTCGCGGTCTGCTGGTTCTGCGACAATTCGTATTCCCCCGAGCAAGCCGTGTTATCGACGGGTGCGGCGACGACGCCGGTTGACGAAGCCGCCGAATCGTTATCCGGCATCAACTCGGTTCATGAGGCCACGCTCACTGATGTCGGCGACGAGGAGACTCGGCGGGCGTGATCGACCAGCCGTTGCGTATGCTGTTCGAGTCAGGGGAGAAAGTCCTTGCGTTTCATTTTCAATTTGTAATCGACAAAGGCGTTCAACTGCCGATCGTTCCCAATGGGAAGATATCCCTTGAAAATGACTCGATCAAAGCAGCAGAGCAGCGTTATAATGGACGAGGCAAAAGGATTCAGGAATCTAAATGCGAATTTCATAGCGTCCTCCGGCGGTTGGCGGTGTGATAACACCAGCATGACCGGAGGACGTCATTTTTTCCACCTATTTGGTTGCGGCCGACAGGCCACGTTAGGAAATCCGCTCATGAACGCCGACGAACTCCGGGCCGTGCAGGCTCCGCTCAAGGAAAAATATCGTCATGACGCCGCCGCGGCGATCGTCACTATGCATGCGACGGGCACGCTCGGCGAGGGGACGGCGTGCACGGTCGAGACCGAACATGCGACCGTGGTCTCGAAACTGCATCCCGCCGCCGATCTTGCCGCCGGTGACGAATAACAGCATCTGCTCGGGGTGCGCGATTTCCTGGGGGACGTAGACCATCAGGGCGTGTTCCCAGATGATGTCGTGCCAGGTCTGCGAGACGAGCTTCAGCCGATAGACGGTTATGTCGCCGAGTTCTGTTTTTTCTTCCGTCGACCAGGCGAATTCCGGTTCTTCGCGTCCGACGTAGCGGAAGAGTTCCTCCGGCAGTTTTTCGGCCGGTACGCGATCTTCCGCCCGGCTGATGTGACCACCGGCGAGAACCAACAGGATGAGCAAACAACCGGAACGAAGCCAACGCGACATAATTTCTCACTTCTCTTGGAGAACGTGGTGATTTTTGCGAATGATGGTGAGCGGAGTAAACGCCAAAACGAATGATGCTCGACGACGACTCACTCGGTCGTGAGTGAAATCGCACCGAGATCGATCGGCTCGCCCGGTTTGACGGTTACGGCGACCTCGGGTTTTTCGGGATCGGTGTAACGATCGTGGAGTTTATCCGGTCCGCCGTAGCGGCCGTTCATATTCCACTGTCCCCACATGAAGGTCAGCTTGTATTCTCCCTCGGGGGCGCCGTCGCCCGATTCGTACGTGCCGATGGAGAATTTGCCCTCCTTATCGGTGAAGCTGGAAATGGTGGTGGGAATCGGGCCCGGCGTGACGGGATGGCAGACGACGAGCAGAGTTTCCACCGGCTTGCCGTCGACGGTGACGGCCCCGGTAATGGGAAACGTTTCGATGCGCGGCCCCCCTTTGGGGCCGTCGTCGCCGCAACCGGGTAAAACCAGCAGCCCAATCAATAATAAAAGAACGCTTCCCTGGGCAACGGACCGGGGAAGCGGCGAAGCGGCAGGCATCGTTAGCACATCAATCCTCTATCGAACTCAGAACCTATCCGGAAATGTTGGTAGAAATACAACATACTGTGTCTATTGCGTGGCTTCGATACCACCAATTGCGGTCGATTCAACTTTCCGGATAGCCTCTCAAGGAGAATTTTTTTTGCGAGACGGAAAGCGACGAATTAGAATTCGCCGAGAACTTCGCCGCGCGCTCGGGTGATCAATCCTGCGAACACGCCGCCGCCGATGTTTTCGCTGATGAAGCGGACGGCGCCGTCTCCCATCAGAACGTGAATGCCCCCTTCGTGGAAGGAATAGAGCACTCCGTTGCCGTTGGAGCAGTTGATGGCGCACGGGCCGCCGTTGCCGCTGTCGACGCCGTTGAACAACCGGCCTTCGACCCAGCATTCGCCGTTGAGCGGATCGGCCCAGGCGCCGCCGCTACCGGCCGCTTGGGCCTGCGCTTCGGGATCGGTGATCGGAACGATCTGATTGACGCGGTACAATTCGTTTCGACCGGCCCGTTCGGCGACTAGAATCGTGTTCGACGATCCGTCGGTGATGTCGCGGATGCGTCCCCCATCACCGCCGGCACTCATCGTGGGAAGATCGAGGACGGCGATGTCCCACGTGGCCCAGCCTTCGCGGCTGCCGGCGCCCGGACCGAAGGCGAGATCGACAAAATCGCCGCGAACGCCGGTTGTAACGGTGTAGTCGATCACCGCGGCGTTCGTCATCGTCAGATCCGCTCCCAGAGGAACTCCTTCGAACGGCGTGCCGGCGGGAATTGTATAGGAAATGGCGTTGGGCCCTGGCGACGAGGCACACTTGAAAACGGCAATTTTCGACTGAATGACGACGGAATTCGCCGGACTCCACGCGCTTAAGCTCGTATTATACTGGTTATACCTCACGCGGCCAGGAGTGATACGTCTTCAAATCGCTGGAAATTGAGC
>JBBECD010000138.1:0-24100 GCA_040881995.1 Planctomycetaceae bacterium | reverse complement strand
TGACGGCGGCAATCCATGTCGACACGTGGCGGATGTTCGTTCCGCTTCATCCGCGGCACCTGCATCGGCTGTCGGCCTTAGAACTCGCCGAACAACAGGCCGCCGCGGCGGGTGGCAGCGTTTTCACCGACGCCGACGTGTTCTCGACCCGTGCGTTCCTGCAAATGATCGACGGCGCCGTTGACGCCGGTTTGCGTCATACGCTTGTCGTGGCGTTGCGGACGCGGCTCGATCGCTTGGGAGTTCTCGATTCATGAGACCTCTCACGCTCCGCGCATCGTTGACACTCACGGCCGCCGGCAAGCAACGTCGGTTCAAGATCGTCGCCTACACCGGCGGCAAGTTGCACGTCAAAGGTTTCGACGCGCCCGTCGTGATTGACCTCGCGGGTTTGCGGGCCGCAGGCACGCCGTCAATCCTGATCGACCACGACGACACCGCAGAGGCGACCGTCGGCCAAGTAGCCACAATCGAGAACGACGGTCGTCAATTGGTGCTCTCGGGGCTCGTCACCGGCGAACATCGGCCGCGCGTGAAATCAATCATCGTGCAGGCCGACGCCGGGCATCAGTGGCAGGCCAGTGTCGGTTGCCTCATCGACGAAACGGCGCTGCAGACGATTCAGGCCGGTCAGACGGTCATGGTCAACGGGCAAACTTTCACCGGTCCAGTTTACATCTCTCGCCGAAGTGATCTGCGCGAGACTTCGATTCTTTCGACGGGTGCTGACTCGTCGACGTCGGTCAATCTTGCGGCGAAGGCCGCGCTTCAAAAGGAAATGAAAATGGATTTCACATCTTGGCTCGAAACTTTAGGCATCACCGATCCCGACGCGCTGACCGAAGAAAATCGGACCGCGCTCATGTTGGCTTATGATGCGCTCGCAAGCGCTCCCGAAGCCGAACCCGAGAACACCGAACCGGTAGCTGCTGGCGCACTCGTCAATCTTCGCGCTCGTCGCGCAGGGGAACATCGTCGCATTTCACGTATCGAAGCGATCGCATCGGGTCATCCTCAGATTATCGCCACCGCGATCGAAAAAGGCTGGACCCCCGAGCAAACGGAGATTTCCATGTTACGCGCCCAACGAAACCCCGCTCCCCGCTCCAATGGCCGCGGCGGTTCGCCGTCGACGGAGAAAGTCTTAACCGCCTCACTGGCGTTGACCGCTGGGGCATCCGCCGATTTCCTCGCCAAAGATTTCGGGCAGGACACGATCGACGCGGCCACCCGTCAAGAACATCGTGGTGCGACGTTCCGCACGGTGATGGAAACCGTCATTCGCGCGTCGGGCGGAACTCCCCCGTCTCATCGTGTCACCGATGGATTCATTCGCGCGGCGTTCGAAGCCTCTCGCACGCTTCAGGCCGCAGGTTACACGACGATGAGCCTGCCGGGCATTCTTTCCAATGCGGCGAACAAATTATTGTTGCAGGGATTCGTTGACGTCAAAACGACGTGGCAGGAATTCTGCGCGATCGGTGACCTGGCCGATTTCAAAGAGGCCAAGCGATACAGAATGATTACCGGCGGCGAGTTTCTGGAACTGCCACCGGCAGGCAACATCAAACATTTGGTTCTCAATCAGGAAGAAACGTATACGAACCAGCTCAAGACGTATGCGTCGATGGTGCAGATCGATCGAACCGCGCTGGTCAACGATGATCTCGGTGCATTCGAATCACTACCGAAGTCGCTCGGGCGTCTCGGTGCCATCAAACTCGAAAAGGTGATCTACACGCTACTCTTGGCCAACGGCGGAAACTTCTTCCACACGGATAACGATAACATCCTGACCGGTGCCGGAAGCGTTCTTTCGATCGACGCTTTGACCGCCGCCGAGAAATTGTTTCTCACTCGCGTCGACGGGAACAACGATCCGATTTTTTTGACGCCGGAAGTGTTGCTCGTTCCGCCGGCATTGTCAGTCACCGCGAACAAGCTTGTGCGCGATACGCAAGTTGTCGCCGTCGGCGTTGGTTCATCCGCGGATACGATTCCCAACGGCAACCCTCACGCCGGCCGTTTCGTGGCTCATGTGAGCCCCTGGCTGGAGAATGTCGGGATCTCCGGCTACAGCGCAACGGGCTGGTATCTGTTGGCCCGTCCGCAGGGTAGCTCGGGATTACTCGAAGTCGGGTTTCTTGACGGCCAACGCACGCCAACGATTGAATCTGGCGAGACGAACTTCGATACATTGGGCATCGCCTTACGCGGCTATTTCGATTTTGGATGCGCGTTCCAAGATGGACGCTTCGGCGTTTTGAATGCAGGTGCGTAATCAGACACCCGGCGCGGTTATAGCAGCGGCGTCATAACCGTTCCGCGTCGGTCCCTGACCTCCCCCGCTTCGTGGTTGAGCGGCGGGAGGTTTTTTTAGGTTCCTCTGGAGAGTTGAATTCGAATGGTCGGCTACCGCCAGATTTCGCAAAATACACACAGTCTTTCCCCCCCCGCAAAGGACGTCACGATGACGCCGCAAATCATTCGAGCACGATTGCTCCGCGCACGACTCGACGCCGTCAAGGACATCGCCGAAGAGGTCAAGTTGCTCTGCCCCCGCTTAGATAACGTGGCTGAACTGACCGACGTTCTCAACGAAGAGCGCGCGGCAATTCAGACGGCGATTCTGGCGATTCAGGCCGAACGCCAAGCCGCAGGAACGCTCTCGGGCCGTCCAGCGGGGGGCGTCTGATGATTCTCACCCCTCATCAACTCCGGCTGAAGATCCTCGAGGCACGGCAAGACAGCTTGCGCCGTCTGCGATCCGACTTCAACCTCTTCCCCTGGCTCACACCACCGTCGGAACTGCTCGCCGTGCTCAAAGAAGAGCGCGAAGCAATTCAGCGCGAGATTCTGGCGATTCAACGCGAGCGGGAACGCAATTCGGCATATTGCGGCGTCCCCGTCGAAAAAACGACCGCGTAGGATGCTCTGTATCGCGTTCGAACGGGACTGGACGATGTTTTACACGTCCGATTTTCTGTGCAAAAGTTGCACAAACTCCCGCGCGCGAGATGCGACCAACTTTCGCATTTGCAATAGTTCCGGTTGTGATCTCTCCCCTCGCGCACGCGCGCGAGATGCGACTTCGCTTCGGAGCGATCCATTGGCGGATGCGGCTCTCTCCCCTCGCGCACGCGCGCGAGATGCGACTACGAATGCGACGTCGCACTGTTGGCCCCCGCCATCCTCTCCCCTCGCGCACGCGCGCGAGATGCGACAAGCACTAAAGGGTTGTATTGATACAACGGTTTTCTCTCCCCTCGCGCACGCCGACGTATCCGGTTTGCCTACACCGATACTCCATTTGGTTCATGAACCACAAACCCCCGGCTCGCACCATATCTATTGCACTTAGATAGGGTGCTTTGCAACGCTTGCAATTTCTGAAATATCGTGTAGACTCTACAAATATAGGACTTTTCGTTTGTACTGAGTCGCTTCGGATTGCGCTTCGAGTCCTACTCGGGGAGCCTTTTATTTTCTACGAAAGTCTCACCTTTCGGGTTAACGCCCGTCCCCGAAATATGGGCGACGGGTTTTTTCGTAAAAGGTTAGACGCCACAAGAGTTTAGGCGACGCGAGCGGAAGGCGAAAAACTCTCTGTTTTGGGACCAACTGGTACACCCCGAGGACGACAGTGGGGTGTCCGGCACGGGCTCCCGTGGACAACGTCGCGAAACTCTCTGACTCTCTGATTTTGGCCGATTTTGGTTAACAGCTCTTTGGGGCCAAGAATGCCGATGGAAACGACGCCAAAAACGACGGAACAGGACGAAAAATTGCCCGGCGACGTTGCCCAGATTGTCCGAAAATCGCGACCCAATCATCAGCGCACGCTTCAGATCCTTCGCGGGATGACGCCGCAACAAAAGCTCGCACAGGTCTTCAAACTCAACGAGCGAACGCTTAAACTGTTCCGCATCGGCCTGCGCGGCCGGTTTCCCGATCTCGATGACGCTGCCTTCGAAAAGGTCTACTTGCAGATGCGCGAGCGATGTCACAACAGGAACTATTGACGCTTGTCGTCGCCACCTTGCAACAGCTTGGCGTGAATTTCATGCTGACGGGTTCGCACGCTTCGAGTCTCCAGGGTGAAGTCCGTGCGACGCACGACATCGACCTCGTCGCCGATCTGTCTCTGAAGGATGTTGCTCCGCTCATAGCGGCATTTCAGAGTGATCGGTTTTACCTGAGTAGAACCGACGTTGAGGACGCGATTCGCTCGCGGCGGATGTTCAACCTGTTGGACCTTTCGACGGGTGAGAAAGTCGACTTCTGGATTCTCACAGGTTCCCCTTTCGATCAATCCCGATTTGCAAGACGTCAGCGAATCGACATCGGCGATCAGTTCGTCGATGTGAGTGCACCGGAAGATACGATTTTGATGAAACTGTTCTGGTGCAAGTTATCCGGCGGCAGCGAAAAGCAGTTCAATGACGTTCTGCGAGTGTATGAACTCCAGGCAGAGCTCCTCGACGTCGATTACCTGCAGAAATGGCTTTCCGAATTGGGCGTCGATGATTTATGGCACCGAGTCCTCGATGAGGCTGAACCGTTCACTCCTCCAGGCTCGGCATCGTGACATCCGCAGTCGATTCACGAAATTGAATTCAACGGCACAATCAAACGCGAAGCCGCATCAGCGAAGACGGTGAACGAGATCGTTCCCTCATTCGAATGATACACGACTTCTTCAAGAATGTGCTTTAGAGATTTCGTCTGCTGAAACTCATCGAGACTGACCCATTGCATGGCAAGTTGTTGCCCCTGACGATGGCATTCCGCGCTAATCTGCAACCGCACATACTCTTCGATTTCAAAAGCCGGAATGCTCACGCTTTGACACGGTGCTCGGCCGCCGGCATGAGAACCACATCGGTAATATCGATAGTATCTGTTCTTGTATCCGGAAAGACGCCCCGTCATCAGGCGTTGGCATTGACCACACTTGAGTATCCCTCTCAATGGCCATTCGATCGCGGGCTTCGCACGCCCTGGAATCCTCGACCGCCGGTTTCGGATTAGCGAACGTACTTGCTCAAACACCGTGTTCGATACAATAGCGGAATGATTTCCGGGTAACATTCCCTGGCCATTTCGGATGGACCGGGCATATGCCGGATTTGACAAGATTTTCAGAATTTGACGTGCAGTCCACCGACCGGCAACACCATTCTGGTTCTTCCAACCAGCTGCATTGGCCGCATCGGCGATTTCTCGCGGGTATTTACCAGTAATGGCGAATTGAAACATCTGATGTACGGTCACAGCCGCGCTGGACTGGACGATCGATTGTTTCGTCGTCGGATCAGTTGTGAATCCGAACGGAACTCGTCCCGCGACTCTCCGCCCCTTTCGTTTCAGCGCGGCTCTCACGTCTGCCATTCGCTCCCGTGTGATGTCCTGCTGAAACTCACTCGCGGCGGCCACAATGTTGGTCATCAATCGCGCGGCAGCAGTTTCACCAAAACGCGGGTCCGTAACAACGGAAACCAGGACGTTGTACCGTTCAAAAAGGGATGACAATTGGTGAAGGTCGGACAACTTTCGGGTGAGTCGATCGATGCTGTAAACGATGACCCTGCAAACTTGCCCGCTTTCAATTGCGGTGATCAGCCGTTGGAGCCCAGGACGATCCAGCGATTCGCTCGGTTCACCAGAATCGTCAAACGACTCGGCCGATAAATTCCAGTCAAATTCGTGCACCATTTCGGTGCAAATAGCCCTTTGCGCTTCACAGGACGACAACTGGCCGTATCGCGTCCGTGATTGTCGAGTGTAAATGGCGCACAGCGACGCTGCGGGCACGACCGGCGTCGAGTTCCTATTTGGGCGACGATTTCGCATCCCCCTATAATATCAAGAATGAAATCCATCCGCTCTGCGGCGGAAAAACCGCGATCACGGTTAACCAGCCAGTGGCCCCTGAGTCAGCCCGAATTTGAGCCTTAAGTTACACAGCGGAAACGAGTTACCCGCTGGTAAACGCACAACGCCGAGAGCTTTTCTCCCGGCGTTTTTTCGTTTTACCGTTCTTCCGCAGGGTTTTGCGACAGGTCAAGTCGCCAGTGGCAACTCTCCGTTTCGAGAGGGAGTGTTCGGGGTCACCGAGGAACTCTCAAGTTCCCTTCCGCACCCCGGAATCTCTCACTAAAACTCTCTGACTCTCGTGTTAACAGGGCTCTCGGAGTTAACTCGAACCGGGATGGCTTGGAAAGGCCGATTGAGATCGAGCGATCTCTGATTGCGACCAGTGGTTTTGACGGCAGGGAAAGTCCGCCGGCCTTCATTGGCCTTGCGGACGGTTTTCTGTTCCATCACTCCAGTTCTTCCTCCAGCGCATCGTAACAAGCCAACAACTTCCGCCCGACTTCGGCTGACACTCCGAGTTTTTCTACATCCTCAACGCCAGTGGAGATGGCGATCAACGCAGCGAGCAGTTTCTTCTCGTTGGACCTCGGGGAGGAGATCCTCGTCTCGGTGCAGCTTGTGGTAGTCGAGCCACGCTGCCGTAATGCAGGCTCAGTCACGACTTCATCCTCTGGGGAGGTGTCCCGCATCAGCGTGATCTCGAACTGCTCCAGCGTCATTTCGATATATGGCCCGATGATCTCGAAGATGGACCGCACCTCCTCGAGCATTTCGTCGGAGAGCGACTCGTGCCGGATTGGACCGGGGTGGATATTCTTGGGGTCGATAAATTCAGGTTCGGGAGCGTCCATACGCTGAATTCTATCATCCCTTCAATTCACAATCCCGCTCACACGCACCCAACAACTCGGATAACCTCACTGTCGCAATCCGTGACAGGCGGTTCACCCCCACGTGTGTGGGGACAGCTCATTCGCTTCCAGCACTCGGCCTTCGGCTTCTCGGTTCACCCCCACGTGTGTGGGGACAGCGCAATAGATCGGTTCATTCTTTTTTCCTTTTTTTCGGTTCACCCCCACGTGTGTGGGGACAGCCTGCGCCCGCGCTGTAAAATACAGCACGCGACTCGGTTCACCCCCACGTGTGTGGGGACAGCTCGTTTGGTCCGCGAGCGTGATTCTCGCGACGGCCGGTTCACCCCCACGTGTGTGGGGACAGCACACCCGTCTTCACCGGCGGGTAGTCCCAGGGCCGGTTCACCCCCACGTGTGTGGGGACAGCATCCCCCGCTGCCGGTTGCGAGCCGGCGTTACGCGGTTCACCCCCACGTGTGTGGGGACAGCCTTACCGGGATTGCTTTGGACATCCTTCGCAATCGGTTCACCCCCACGTGTGTGGGGACAGCTCCGTCTTCATTCAGCATGTCAACCAACTTCCGCGGTTCACCCCCACGTGTGTGGGGACAGCTCCCTTGATCACTTCTTTTTCGCTGGCGGTTCCCCGGTTCACCCCCACGTGTGTGGGGACAGCTGTCGGCCCGTCAATTCGAGCTGGAGATCGAACGCGGTTCACCCCCACGTGTGTGGGGACAGCGCGGACACGATGCGTATTCGTGCGACCTGTTGCCGGTTCACCCCCACGTGTGTGGGGACAGCCTCATGATAGATCGTCATATCGCCGGTGTCGCCCGGTTCACCCCCACGTGTGTGGGGACAGCCGCTTGGCAAGTTCGGCATCTGCTTTAGCCTGCTCGGTTCACCCCCACGTGTGTGGGGACAGCGCCACCTCCAGCGTTGCCTTCCGGCCCGTCAGCGGTTCACCCCCACGTGTGTGGGGACAGCTGAAACAGATTGAAGAGAAGTTCGGCCTGACACCGGTTCACCCCCACGTGTGTGGGGACAGCACTTCGTGATCCGCGACGTCTTGCCATTGTCTTCCGGTTCACCCCCACGTGTGTGGGGACAGCTCCAGCCCCTAGTGTGGGGCTTTCGTGAGGGACACCAGCGATAGCCCCTCGATCTCTACCATTTGGCGTGACAGGTCGCCGTGCGTCCGAAACGCGAAGCCCTGTTCGGTGGGGGAACTCCACGCTTGGAAGCAGGCGCCGTCCTTACTCCCCGTCATTGCCTTTTTCCACAGTTCGTCCCGGATCCGCGCGGTCATGCGACCAAGGAAGATTCCGGCCTTCGGCTCCAGCATCCAACGACTCAGATCCCCCCGCAGGCTGGGCGGGACCGCCTCCAGAATCATGACCACCATCGAGCACCTCCCGAATGTCGGGCAGAATCCGCGTCAGCAGCTTCTGCTCATGCAACAGCACGCGGCTGGCCACGCGGACCCGCCGTTCGACATCATTGTCACTGGTCGACACCACCTTGAACACGAGCGGCACCAGCAGATCGACCTTGTACAGGTCCGCCACGTCATACACAAACGACAACATCTTGCCTGTGTGAACGAAGCCCACGGCGGCCGAATACCCCGCGCTGACAATCCCCGCCTGGACGATCCCGTTCAGACACGCGCTGGCCGCCGACAGCGCCCGGTTGAGCGGATCGCCACCACCCCAGTCCTTCGCATCGTAATTGCGTCCCTTCCATTCGACGCCGTATTCGAGCGCAGCCCGCTGATATGCGGCCCGCACGCGATAGCCTTCCTTCCCCCGGATCGCCTCGATGGCGGTCCCCGGCGCGATCTTCTCGCCAAACCGCTTCTCATACATCCGCCGCACGACCTCGGCCCGCGACACGGGATCGCAGGCCAGCGAGATCTGGCGCAGGAGGTTCGCCGAGAAGTGCGTCGCCCCTCGCCCGTGGCAATAGAACCGGCTTCCCTCATCCCCGCACCAGACCACCGTGCAATTGCAGTCGGCCAGATTACAGATGGCCCGATGAGTGATCGTCGTCCCCGGCCCGAGCAACAGCAGCGCCAGGTCCGCCGCCGGAATGGGGACAAACTGGTTCTCGTTCACATAGGCCACCGACTTGTCGTTCTGCTCAATGTGCCCCTTTTCGAGGTACAGGTAACTCAACCGATCATCAAAACGCGTCAGTTGCAGCAACGATTCCATGCTTCACCCCCTTGCCAGACTGAGCAGCCCAAACCCAAACCCCTTCGCACTGCCGATGCCGTACGTCAGGACCGCCACAAACGCTTCGGCATCGGTGACTCGCAGACATCCCTGAAAGTTCACTGAGTCCCAGTGTCGATTGGCCGCATGTTTCAGTCTCGCGGTTTGGCGACCGGCACGTTCAATGCGGAGTGACTCGGGAATGATTTCGAAGCCGCCCGATTGGGCGTGGCGAATCATCCAGGCTTTCAATGCGGCGTCATCTCGCAGGGGAACGCGAGCCCCTTTGCGGCCTTCGGGACCATCCGCTGCCAGTCGCTTCGTCGGGTTCGCTTCCATATTGAAAGCCAGTTCGGTCCCTGCGATGAAGTCGCTGGTGTCGAATGAGCGAGGTTTGGGAACCTCGTCAACCAGCCAACCAGCATCTTGGAAAGCTCGTCCCCAATCCGGTGCAATACGAGACCGCACGAGAATTTGTGAGACCGGGCCTTCCTCGATCCGAAAGAGAAACCCCCCTTCGTCGCGAGTGACTCCGTACCCCGCCGGCCCCAGTTGTTCTCCGGGTTCGGGAAACGCCATCGACAATCGCTGGTGGACGTGCTGCCGATTGGTCAGCCAACGATTCCCTGGTGCATCGACCGGGAATTGCTTTCCCGCTTTGAGTAGGATGATCGACTCGATCAAGACAGGCTGATCGCTCGGCAAATTCTTCAGCGCCGCCGGTCCCGGATGAACCAGCGGATGATCCGAGTTCGCCTGGCGGCGACGCGCTTCACGAGCCTCTTGGATCCGATCTCGCCAAGCGGGATTCACGGGGTCGATGCGTGTCAGTCCGAAACCGTTTTGATACTCCAACATCGTGACGGCGGCATGGCACTCTTCGCAGAGCATGACGAGATCGTCGTCGCTGATCGTCGTCATGTCGGCAGCGACAAGTTCCCGGCCCCGCCGAATGTAGGTCCGATGGTGCGCGTGCAACTTCTGTGGGTCAGATTCGCAGCGGCAGAAAATGCAGCGTTTACCGGCCTTGGCGCGGGCCTGCTGTTTCGGAGTCGGTTCTCCACTCGCTCTCCGAGATGGTTCGGGGACTGTTTCGCCGAAGAGCGGGTCCGCCAGATTGGGACGGCCTGGTGTTGGTGTCGGTCGCTCGATTTCAAAGTCGAGCGCGATGCGGCCGCCATGCACGGGAGGATCAATTCGCACCAGTTGGTCGGTGACATACGACTTCGACTCCTCGTAGACCTCTTCGACTTCATTCCCCGTGGCGGCGATCAATTTACCAAACTCAGTCAGGCCGAGCAGATCAGTGATAACTCGGACTTTCTGTCGTTCATCCGATGGCACGAGTGATGAGTCTTCCGGGCCGTCTCGCAAAATGGCACCACTCATCGGGACATCGGGATCGACTCCTGCGAAGACCCGCGTCCCCGGCACGCAGCGCTTGCGTCCCAAGAACAGCGGCCACTTCGGCGATTGCAGCGCAGCGGACAGCTTCGCGATCAGCTCGCTGTCGCCCCGCAAGATCACCAGAAAGCTGGCGTCGATGAGGAACTCGCGTGGCGAGATGATCGCTTCGACTTCGCGCGTCGCAGCGGTCTTCTTGATCTCGCCATCCGCCGCCAGCACGCCGACTTTGGCACCGACCGTTTGATAGTCCTCTTCGATGTGGCCCGCTCGATCGACTCGGACGGCCATCGTGAGTTGATTTAGCTTTTTCAGACGAGCATTCAACTCCTGCCGTGACAGGCCAAGCGCCGCACCGAGCAGGCCGATCACTCCCGATTTCGTGGGCGCGGATTCGGTACGACGAAAGCGACCGATCGTCCGACCGCCCCACGATTGCAGCGGCCCTTCAAGCCGCAGATACAGCGAGGCCATGTTCGTTGCACTCTGTGAGGAAGAAGAATTCATTTCGCCCTCCCAGTGCTCACGGCGGCATTCACCGCGGCGACGAAGGAATCAAAGTCGGCACATTCCTTGAACGACGGTTCTTGGAAGAACGCATCGTCTTTGAGGCTCTCGCGCAGTCGGTTGACGGCGTCTTCGGTCTCTTGGTCGTTGATGAAGAGGAACCGCTGCGTCCCTTCCGTCTTCATCTTCCGATCGCGATACCGTGCGAACGCGAGAAGCTTTCGCGAACTGTCGGTCAGAATTGTCTCGACCGAACCGTCTTCCCGTTCTCCTCGACGTGCCGGGTCGTGAAACGCGGTTAGGTAGTTCGTCGCCATCTTCTGCTGTTTGACCTCAACCAGAATCAGACTCGGCTGCTGGTTGTGAGCATGGCTGTTGATCTTGCCGGACGGGACGTTTTGCATGACCGCGCGCAAAAGCCCTTCAATCGCCTTCTTGGCGATTCCACCAGCTTCGGCAGCGATCGCCTGCAATGCTGGATCGTCTTCTTTCCCCTTGGGAAGCTGACCGCCGAGGTTCCGCAACAGCTCGTCAAAATCGACGACAAGGTTGTGGTAGAAAACAGCAGATGCAAAGTTGGACTCGCCGACGTGAGCGGCTCCGGTGCCGGTATCGAGGTCATCGACCGTCGTGAAGTAGTCGGTCTCGATATCGACCGGATGCGTGCTCATCGCGTCAGCCACTTGGCAGGCCGCCTCGACATCCTGGAAAGCATCCGACGTTGTCATCCGACCGAAGAGCGCAATGTCCGCAGCAGAGACCGGCTGATCCGCCGTCAGCTTCAGTCGACCGGCCAACGAGATCTTGGCACCACTCTTCGTCTTTCCTTTCGGTGGAGCCAGCAGCTTTAGGAGTTTGGCCGCCTCCTTCTCGTCCGCTTCGGTGAGAGTCTTGAGCAGCTTCAACAGGCCGAATGCGACTGCATATGTCGGAGTGAGGGCATTAATTGCCAGCGTTGGAGCAAGACCTTCCGGACGATCCGCCAAATCGAGATTCTCGATTGCCCCAACGATCAGCTTCCAGTTCGCGTCCGACTTCACGGCTTCCCAAGCGATTGTCTTGGAAGGCTCCTTGCCATCCCATCCGACCTGCGTGGCCGCGTCCTTCAAGTGATCCGCGAAGACCAGCGATTCGTCGGCCAACTGCTCCAAGTCACCGGCTGCCTGAAGTTCATTCAACACCGCCACGATGCGGTCGACTTCACGTCCGAGGTCGAGATAGATCGCCTGCGGAGTGCGGACACGTCCGTCGGCTTTCGTCTCTTCTCCCTTACCGTCCTTCTTGGCCACGATCGAAACGGCCGCCTTGATCCCTTCAACGAACGGGGCGTCGGCTCCATGCAATTCACGCCACTTGTTCGCCACCCTTTCGGGCAACAACTTGGTGCGAATCCCAAAGTGCGAGCTGCCAACCGTGCGTTCAAAGACGCCCGGTTCGACATCTTCGCGACCAGCCTGTCGTGGCTGCCGCAATGTCCGTTTGCAGCATTGGCTACTGACCCGCAGGCGGAGTGAGCCAGCATAGAACGCCGTCTTCGGGCGACCGTCTTGGCCGCGATTCATGTTCGAGGGACCGTGATCTTGAATGACATGGAACTCAATCAACATGGCGTAGCTTTCTACAAAAGAGACTCAAAACAGACAGGTTCAAGATAAGATTCTCGTTAGTAGGACAGGCGATCTTGCCCGCCTTTCCTTCACAGGGGCAAGAGTGCCCGTTCTACATTCCGTCTTCACCGCACTACTGAAACGGAAGCGCGTGCTTTCGGGGTTAGCAATTTCCGCCAGCGAGCAGGTGTGGGATGCACCGGGTCGTCCCAACTCGCGACATCAAGTAATAAGTCCGCGAAGTCGATCGTGCCGCTTCGGCCAATCGCTGACTCCTCCAAAAGCAGTTGGACCAGTCGCAGCAACACGCCGTCGCGCGACATCGCGGTTCCGTCACAAAGCTGCGACAGCAGTTTCTCAAAGGGTCCGACCCGGCCTGCCAACGCTGGGGAATGCCGTTCGTTGTCGAGTTGCCGACGAACGCAGCCTTCGAACGAGTACCGCGTTTTCGAGCCTTGGTGACGGTCTGGATGGCTCGCATAGATGGCCGCAATGCTCGCGAGGGCTTCGCGAAGACAGTGTCGCTTCACACCGCTGGGAACAGCTACCCAGTGCCACACGGCCTCAAACGCCGCTTGTCTCGCGGCATCTCCCGTTGGTGAATCACGATGACTTCCCTGCAACGTCGCCAGTTCATCTGCCGACAGACGGCCGAGTTGATCGACCAGCCGTCGCGCAGCCGTTTGAATCCCGTCGTCTGTGCTCGGCTCGACAGTAGCGCGGGGTTCTGTCGCGTCGCGCTGCAACCAGTCCGTCACGGTTGTCACCGGATCGGATGACTCGGCAAGTGCCGTCAACAGTTCTGGCACACCGCACGGGATGAGTCGTGATCGCTGCTCACGATAGGACTTATCAAACGCTGTGATGAGTCCCGCAGAGATCGCAGCAAGCTGTTCGGGCGACCGAGCCAGCAACGCGAGCGGAACCGTGACGCAAGACAGCGGAGCGTCGTCGATCTTGGCTTGATTGCCGGCGCTGGAGGTCACGGTTAGGGTGACGGGGCTTCCCAACTGTGCGGCTCGTTTCAGGAGCCGATGGCAAACGGGCGGGGCGTCACTGGCGAGCATTCGTGTGATTGCACGCAACGGCCATTCCAGCGGACTCAACCCGAATGTGATCGGGCTGCTCTCGAACGAAAGGAGTTGCGGATCGCCACCAGCAATCTTCCAACGCTCGACATCCTCCTTCGCGCCGAACGGACTGCCGTTGCTGTTGTAGGTATCCAGCATCACGGCTTTCGTGAATCGTGGACTATTCGTTGTGCCGCATCGAACGCAGGCGAGATGGCTTTCGCTGGAAGTCATCGGCAAGACCAATCGAGGCCGCCAACTCATTCGAGCAATCGGTCCCGGATCGCCGTCCGTGGCGCGATGCACCGACACCCAGGAAGGTCGAGTCAGATCGGCGATCACCACGTTGAGCAGCAGCGTCTCCAGCAATGAGCTGGCGACGAGTACCACGTATCGCGGTTCGGTGCCGCTGATCGTCGCCAACAGGTTTCGACTCAAAGAGGGCCCGAGTCCGCCCCGCGCAAAGGCCGCATCGACAGCCCGACTCTTGAGCAAGCAACCCACGCACAGGGCCGCCGCGTGATCCGAAATGTGAGCGAAGTGCGCGAGGTTCGTGCCCGTCGGAAGCTCGGGCAAGAATCGCGAAACAGGCTGCCAAGCACCCGGGTCATCCCATCCACTGACTCGTCTTACGGATGGCCCATCGAAAAACGCATCGTGATTGGCATCGAGCACGTCAGACCGCCCGACCAATGGGGCCAGAATCGCGTCAATGACGTGCGTGGGCAGACCATCTCGGAACTGTTCCGCAAACCGAGCCAGATCATCTTCGTCCTGAAGAGTTGTACGCAGGCCGTCACTTACCAACGCGATCAGAAACCGCAGCAGGGCCACTTCCGTTAGCGGAGATGGTTCCGACAGTCGAGAAATCTGATGGGCGTTACAGAGCAGCTCCCGCAGATTCACCGACGCGGTGGTTCCATTTAGGTTCAACACATCGAGCCACATGCCGTCGATCACATCAAAGCTCAAAGCGGACTCATTACTTGCTGTCATTTGCGTTCTCTATACTGACTTGAGGGATGCTTGTGCTTGGCGAGGTCACAACCCGGCTCAGTAGATTCATCTCGCCCTTCTCCGTGTGACTTTCTCAATTGCAGTATCAGGTGCAGAGGCGGCCCTCTCACTCAAGGCGTAGCGGGCAAGTGACTCGGTTAGTTCGCTGGCAATCTCCACACGCAGCGACTTTGGTTCGAGAACTTCAGCTTTGGCTCCGAAGCTCAGCACCCACGATGTCACTTCCCGCAGATCATTGAGCAGGAATTCGGCGATCAAACTGCCGTCGGGTTGGTCTGTCAGCTTTTGTGATGGATGCCACGTCTTCTCACGCACGATGCGGGCGACCTCATGCGTGAAGCGGATGCGGACTCGTTGCGACACGCCAGCTCCGCGCATGATGCCGAACGAATCGGTCAGATGCCGCTTCAAGTCGAAGTCGGCCGGGCGTTGGATGGGGATCTGCTGGGCTTGAATGTCGATGGCTCTGATTCGGTTCACCTTGTAGTGCCGCAGTTCGTTGTGCTCGCGGGAGAAGGCGACCAGGTACAACGCCCCGTTGTGATGCACGAGGCCATAGGGATAGACCTCGACCGTCACCGGTTCGGTCGACCGTCGGGACTGATAGGTGACGAACGCGACCTTGTAATCCTCGCAGGCGATCATCAACTGATCGATGATCGCCGTGTGGTTCGAGTAATCGCTCGCACCGAATGACGTGGCGTGAAAGATCGTAGCCAACTTGGCGAGGTACTTCACCGCCGCGTCCCCGAGCGCCGACCGGATCTTGCGGAAGGCCGAGTGTGCTCCACTCCCAAAATCGGTTCCGGCCAACGGCAGCATCAGTTCGCGGCCGACATGCAGCGCGGCGATCTCGGTCAGCGTGAAGCTGAGCGGCGGAACGCCGGAGAGAAAGTCGAGCCGCCAAAACTTGCGACCGTATTCGCCCACGGTTTCGTTGATTGGAAAACCGAAGCTCGCAAGGAACTGTAAATCGCGGCGAATCGTTTCATTGACCACGTCCATTTCCATAGCCAATTCGCGTACGGTTGATGTCTGTCGGCGAAGGAATAATACGTTCCGAGGCATGAGTTTATCAAAACCTGCAATGCGGCGAAACGTGGAGGGGGGATCTGAATTGTGATATTTCTTCCGTCATGCGCCATCCGAATGGGGTAGCTCTACAGATAGGCTCTGTTAATTCGGCTGTTCGGCCATCGCTGGCTGAAGTCCTTACCTTCCTGCTGGAGACATTATGCGCCGATCCGACGACACCGATCCGTCCCCGGAGGACCAACGCAGAACCGAATTGGCGTCGATCTTCGCCGCCGCCATTTTGCGACTGCGCCAACGAGACGCGTTACCAGAGTCCGAATCCCCAAACGAACTCGCGACCTGCCTTGAGTTTCCGTCGGAAACCGTGCTCAGTGGTCACCACGGTTAACGGTTTTCGAGAACTTTAACAAAGGAGAGACGCATGTCATTGAACGTCGGCAAAGAGGTTTCCGCCCTGCAGCGGATGACCGTCAAAGATCTGAAAGCTCGATACGCCGCCGTGTTCGGCGACGAAACGCGAACGGGCAACAAGGCATGGTTGGTTAAGCGAATCGCGTGGCGAATTCAGGCGATCGCTGAAGGTGGCCTTTCCGAACGGGCAAGGCAACGCGCCAACGAACTGGCGAACGATGGCGATATCCGGATGACGCCGCCGAAAGTGAAGCCGGTTGAACTGAACGCCGAGCAGAGAACCGTCACCACCACGGTGAAATTCTCCGACGACAATCGATTGCCGCTTCCGGGGACGATCATCACCCGAGAGTACAAAGGTCGGACGATTCAGGTTCGCGTGCTGCAGAATGGCTTCGAGTACGAAGGCGACGTTTACCGTTCGTTGAGCGCTGTCGCCAAGGCGATCACCGGCACGCACACGAACGGCTTCCTCTTCTTTCGGCTGAATGGAGGCCAATGATGGCTCGCACCAAGACACGCACCACGGCGAGTGGCACGCCGACAACCCGCTGTGCCATCTACACCCGTAAGTCGACTGAAGACGGCCTCGAGCAGGAATTCAATTCGCTCCACGCCCAGCGCCTGGCGGGCGAGAATTATGTTCGCAGCCAAGTCGCAGAAGGCTGGGAGATCATCGTCGACGATTACGACGATGGCGGTTTTACAGGGGCCAACATGGACCGTCCTGCTTTGGGACGCCTGATGGCCGACATCGAGGCTGGCAAGATCGACTGCTGTGTCGTCTACAAAGTCGACCGGCTCAGCCGATCGCTGCTCGATTTCTCTCGTATCTTGGAGAAATTCGACAAACACAATGTGGCGTTCGTTTCTGTGACCCAGCAGTTCAACACGGCCAATTCGATGGGCCGGTTGATGTTAAATGTACTGCTTTCTTTCGCCCAGTTCGAGCGGGAGATCATCTCCGAACGGACGCGCGACAAAATCGCCGCCGCCCGGCGCAAAGGAAAATGGGTCGGCGGAATGCCGCTGCTCGGATATGACATCGACCCGCGCGGCTCGAAGCTGGTCATCAACAATGATGAGGCGAATCGCGTCCGGAGCATTTTCGATCTGTATCTGGAGGACCGATCGCTGATCGCCGTCATCCGCGTGCTCGACGATCGAGGCTGGTCCGGTAAACGGTGGGTAACGAAGAAGCAGATCGAGCGCGGCGGCAAACCCTTCACGAAAACGAGCCTTCACAAGTTGCTGACGAACATCACATATCTTGGCAAGGTGCGATATAAGGAAGAGATTCACGACGGCGAGCACGCGGCAATTGTCGATCCCGACGTTTGGCAGCAAGTTCAGTCGCTGTTGCAACGGAATGGTCGATCGGGAGGCATCGAGACACGAAACAAGTTCGGTGCCCTGCTGAAGGGGCTGCTCCGATGCGTTGCCTGCGACTCGGCGATGACGCCGACGCATGCGACCAAGAAGGGTAACAAGCGATACCGGTATTACGTCTGCTGCCACGCTCAAAAGCGGGGCTGGCATAACTGTCCCTTCCCCTCGATTCCGGCGATGGAAATCGAGAAGTTCGTCGTCGACCAGATCCGGCGCATCGGCCGCGATCCGGATCTGATCCGAGAAACCGTCACCCAGGCCCGGGGGCAAGCCCAGTCGCAATTGGCCGCTCTCGGGGCGGAACAGGCGAGCTTGGAACGGGAACTCGGGCTCTGGAACGGCGAAATACGCGATGTCGTCGCCCACGTTGGCCCAGACGACGCCGATTCGCCGGCGGTGGCCCGTTTGGCCGACCTCCAAGAACGAACGCGACGGGCAGAACGTCGGGCGACGGAAATCCGCGAACAGATGCGGGCGATCAACGCCCGTGCCGTCGACCAGAACGAGGTTGCAACCGCGATGGCCAAGTTCGACCCGGTGTGGAACGCGCTGACGCCCCGCGAACAATGCCGCGTGATCGAACTGCTCGTCGCACGGGTCGACTACGACGGTAGACGCGGCAAGGTGGCGATCACCTTCCATCCCGATGGCGTCCGGAATTTCGGAGCAGATTCTAACCCCACGGAGGACGCAGCATGAACCCGATCACGATTGAATCCGACATCCATTTCGAACGCCGCGGTCGTGGGAGCCGACGTGTGCTGGAGTCCGGCAGTGAACCCAACGCTGATGCTCACGTCGGCCGAATGCCGCGGATTACCCGTTTGATGGCTCTCGCCATCCGGTTTGACGATCTGATTCAGAGCGGGGAAGTCGCCGATTACGCCGAACTCGCTCGCCTCGGCCATGTTACCCGCGCTCGAGTGACGCAGATCATGAACCTTCTGATGCTGTCGCCGGATATCCAAGAAGAAATTCTGCACTTGCCGCGGGTGACCGGCGGACGTGACCCGATTCATTTGCGGCAACTGCAGCCGATTGCACTGGTCCCGGATTGGCGGAAGCAGCGGCGGATGTGGGGGGAGTTCTTGCTTAAGTGAATTTGGTTTCGGCTTGGATATGACGGCAGGTAATGCACCTTTTCTCGATTGTCGAAGATTGCTTCACTTGAACCGAGGGATTAACATGCTGTTCCGCTGCGGCATGTTCCGTTCACCGGAGGTTCGAGATGTCGTTTCACTATCAACCCAAGACCTTTCTGCGGCAAACATCAAACACCCTCTTACAGTCATGCTTCAATACGTTCAATGTGCTCGCCGATGTGCCTTGGGCGAATCTGCCGGAGCATCAAATCGAAGTCGTTTACGACCGTTGGCAGGAGCTTCCAGATATCCAACGAGTGGAAATCGAGCAGATTTTCGAGGATGCCGAGGCACTCGCGGATGAGTATGGCGTCCAGTGCATTATTGACGAAGGCATATTTCACGGCCTTGATCTGGCCAACGAACTGGAACATTACGATGACTTCCGCGACAAGGCGATGCATGTCGCCATCACGCATCCCCGCGTGTTTCAGGTTGCCGGCACGATCAACAGGGCACACTCCTTGTCACGCCGCTACTGGAAGCACCGCGGAAACATGCCGCAGACTCAGCCTGACGTTAGCCCTGAAGCGATCACACGGTTCAGCAATGTTATTTCAACGTATTTTCGCCAGAGCGAAGGTCGAGGACATCGCTGCACGGTGGACCCTTACCTTCGGGTAAATCGATACCATTATTTTTTCGCATACCCCGATAATTACGCGAGCACGTACATGGGTCATGATGAGCAGGGTCTGTTTGTCCGACGCCCGCAACGTCCCGCATTTGAAATCGTCTTTTTGTTTGATCCTGTCGATGGCAAATTGGACGTCTACGCACAGGGTGGAAAACCTGTGCATGCGGCACTTCAGACCATGTTTTGTCGCACTCTGCTTGGGCAGGAGTTACCGCCCGAATCGCCGCTAAATCACCCGTATGAACTTAACGGGTTGAAGTCCCGTGACTTTCTGGCAACGGCTCGTCAGACCGATCTGGCAGATGGCATTGAGGAGATTCAAGTCCGCAAGTTGCGGCTCTCCGTCCTGGGACAGACAAAGCGTCGAATTACGCTGGAAGCCGATCCCGACGGTGGGCCGAGCGCGATCTACAACATGATGGACGAGTGCCTGAACCGGCAAAACGTCCCCGATGCGCTGGTCAATGTCACGCAGGCCCAGCTACATTTCCGATTCGTCCACACCGGCACTGGCCGTCGGCGGACCCTCACATTCGAGGTATCTCATCCCAACAGCAGCAACCTTAATAGTTGTCGCCACGAAGACCTGCGGCTGATCGGAGAGAAGTACTTGCGTCAGTGGAAAATTGATCAAGCGTAATGGGCTACGGAGCGGTGATGACATTGTTTAACCTCTACCACGTACTCGCCGCACAGCTGATAGACAGGGAAGATTTCCCCCTCCCACTGCCAAAATGGAATCGCGATTACCCTCACAACATTGGTCTGTTGTCTGACGCAGAGGAATCGGAGTTGGCGGCCATTGTGCACCAGCTCACGAGGGGAATGTCATACGAATCATGGAAGACCCTTGATATGGGGCAGCGGATTCCGTGGATGCAGCAGGCGGTTAAGCAATTCGCGGAGAGCCAGGTGCCGCGGCGTATGAAGAAGGATGAAGTTCTGGCCGGGCTGGTAACCCGCGTTCAAAAGGGAACACCGATCGTCACTGCGAACGAGTTGGCTGGTTGGCCGACCGGGCTGATTGACGAATTCCTGTCAACGGGGACACTTCAAGCCACCGACAACGCATTGTCCGTGGTATGCGACGCCTGTGGACAAGACCATATGGAACAGGTGCAATACATCCAATCGCCACCAGGGTCAGCTTTGCGAGCTTACATCTCATGCCCAGATTGCGGCCGAGTGCAAGTTCCCCTTCATCGTTTGCGGCAATGGGTCGTTAATCGTTCTCGACTTCCCGACGAAAGCGAATCAGATGCGTTTCTAAGCCAACGAGCTCAATTAGTGTTGGCTGCTATGTACGAAATGGCCCTCTTCGATTCCGACCAGCGTCGGGCAACAGAAGATATCGCAGTTAAAGCACTCGGTCCGGATGCCGACGCTAACTCGTTGAAGTCAGTGATGATAGAACTGAAGTCTTTACAAATGATTGAGACAAAGACCGGTCGCGGTGGTGGATGCTGGCTCACCAAGAAAGGCCGCACCCGGGCTGAGAAACTCCGCAACGGTTAACTCCGAAAAACTCCGCAACTGTTTCGACACCGTTTGCGCACCGATTAATTTGGCCTAAAAACCAATACTCCTCACATGGGAACCGCACGTTCGCTGGTTCCGGCCCATGTGAAGGAGTTTTTCTATGGTTGCAACTGCAATAGCGCCTGGCGGGGGGCGTCACAATCGCCCGCAGACGAAGAGCGGCCTCTCTCCGAGCCGCTGCCAGCTTGTTGAGTTGATGCAGGACATCAACTTCGGACGGCTGGAATCACTCCGTATCAGTAACGCCGATCCACTGCTCGATCCCATACCGGGGATCGTACGGGAAATTAAGTTTTGCGCTGAGAACGGACCTCGTCCGGAACGTTACACGGATGACTTCGCACTCAAGTCGCAGGTCGTCGAGATGTTCGAATATCTCGATCGCATCCGTGACTGCCAGATCGAGTTGCTAGAAATTAAGCACGGACTCCCGTTCCGCATGCTGATTCGGGAGGACGCTGTCTGATCCAGGATTTGGCATCGACTTCGACAACTCCGTTTTTTCCAACACTCACCTGACATTCTGCCGGCCGTAAAGCGGAGGCGATTGTGGGCGACGCCTGACAAGGTGTTCCTCGCATCGCCTCCGCTTTCGCGTTTGGCCTGCATCCATTCGCCACGTCGCCGTTGGCCCACGCCCGCTCCTTTCCGGCCGGAAAGGAGTAGTTTCATGTCTCATCACGATAACAGCTTCCAGTTCGAGCGCTTCGAATTCGGCATCATCAAACGCAAGGCCGCACAGCTCATCGGGCGCGGCGGTTATAAACAACAGGACCGACGAGATCTCGAGCAAGAACTCTGGGCCCGTTTACTCCGCGCGAAGAAGAGATTTAACCCATCAATTTCTCACTGGCGGTGCTTCGTGACCGCGGTCGTTGAGCGGGCCACCGCCAACATTTTGCGCGACGCGCTAGCCGAAAAACGCGATCACCGCCGCATCAGCTCCCTCAACGTCACGATCGTGTTTGACGATGACGAATCGTGCGAACTTGGTGACACGGTCAGCAGCCGCGAGCACAACCGGCGCCGGTGCTGCGAACCTCGTGGCGCACAGGAACTCGCCGACCTGCTCATTGATGTCACCGAGTGCCTCGAAGATCTTCCGCCCGATCTGCGCATTCTGGCGGAACGGTTGAAAAACGAGTCCGTCTCCGCAATTGCCCACGAGACCGGCATTCCCCGCACGACTATCCAAGACATGAAGCGCCGCCTGCGGCAACGATTCGAACGAGCGGGACTTCGCATTTACATGTAATTCTCTTCGTCACCTCGGGCGGGAACGGGGTAGCTCTTCTAATAGGAGTCCCACCCGTTCCCCCCTGAGGAGATCACGATGACGAAGGATGTCTACCGTTACGAATTCCAGCCTGACGTCCCGTTGGATGAAGTCGAAAACTCACTGTTGCTCGCCGTGATGGGCGCCGAAGCCCTGCACGGCGAATCTCAAACCCGGCTCGACGCCGCTCATCTTCTGGATCGCGACAAGCGTGCCTGCGTCATCGACGCGAGCCCGCCGGTCGGTCGAGATCTCAATCGCCTGTTTATCGGCTTCCTTCGCCGCGAGTTCGGCGACGATTCGTTCCGCGTCGAACGCATCGCGGACCGTCCACCCATGGCGGCGAACGCCGCGCGTTAGCTCTTTCCCTGTCCCTGTTTCACACGAAAGAAATCTATGACCAAAAGCTACCAACTCGTTTTCGTGAGTGACGTTCGCTTCCGCGACGTCGAGAAAGCTCTCGAAAACGCCCACATCGCCGCCACTGCTGTATTCGAACGAAAGCAGCTGAAGCGCGAAACGATGGCCGTCGTCGACAAGTCCAACAAGTCGCTCATCTTCCAAATCGATACGCCGTTGCGCCGCGACTTGTGCAATCTCGTGCTCGCGTTTATCGACCACCGCTTCAGTCGCGACCAATATCAGATCGTCCGGCTGAAAGAGAAAAAAGACCGCGATAAGGAGGCCGTCACCCCATGAGTAATCTTTCTCACATCCAGAGCGGCAAGCAGCCGCTGCCGCCGCGCATCGTCTTATACGGCGAAAATGGCATCGGCAAATCAACATGCGGCTCGCAAGCCACGAAGCCGATTTTCATCCAGACTGAGGATGGGCTATCGGAAATCGATTGCGAAAAATTCCCGCTCGCCAAATCCTACAGCGAGGTCATGGCCTCGCTCGCGGCGCTGCGGGTCGAGCAGCACTCCTACCAAACCGTCGTCATCGATTCGCTCGACTGGTTCGAACGACTGATTTGGGACGAATTATGTGAGCGCTATAACGTCTCGTCGATCGAAAAAGTCGATGGCGGCTACAGCAAGGGCTACACCCACGCTCTCTCGCTGTGGCGGCCGTTTCTCGAACTACTCAACCAGCTGCGGATCGAACGCCGGATGATCGTCATCGGCTTAGCACACGCCAAGGTCGAAAAGTTCGAAGATCCGGAATCGACGGCTTACGACCGCTACTCCCCCCGGTTGCATAAGCACGCCTGCGGGCTCGTTTCGGAATGGGCCGACGCCGTGTTGTTCGCCACGCGCAAGATCCGTGTCTCGACCGAAGACGCCGGATTCAATCGCACCCGCGGGATCGCCCATGCCCTCGGCAAGAGCGGCGGCGAGCGTGTGTTGCGGACGATTGGCAGTCCCACGTGCATTGCCAAAAACCGTTACTCGCTCCCCGAGGAGCTTCCTCTGTCATGGTCGGCGCTGTTGTCTGCCCTGACGCAAACCCAAACCCCTAATAAAGAGGTGTAAATGATGGCCAATCTCAACGGTTTTGATGCGAGCCAAATCGAACCGACCGCGGGTCGCGACCCGCTCCCCGCCGGAAAGTATCTGGCGGCGATTGTCGGTTCGGAATTTAAACCGACGAAAGCGGGCACCGGTCAGTACCTGGAACTGAAATTCCAAGTTCTGGAAGGCCCGCACAAAGACCGGCTCCTGTGGGCCCGGTTGAATCTCGACAACCCCAACGAACAGGCCGTCGAGATCGCCAAGGGCGAACTGGCAGAGATCTGCCGCGCGGTGAGTGTGCTGCAGCCCCAGGATTCGGTCGACCTGCACGACCTGCCGCTGCTCATCACGGTGAAGTGCAAAAAACGCGACGATAACGGCGAGATCGCGAATGAGATTTCGGGGTATGCCAAAAAGCCGTCGCCTCCGCCCCCGGATGCGCCCGCCGCCGGTACATCCTCAGCGCCGTGGATGCGCTCATGACATACGTGTTGGAGCTTCCCTATCCGCCGTCAGTGAACCATTACTGGCGGCGGGTCGGGCTCCGCACGCTCATCAGCCGTTCCGGCAGAGCGTTTCGCCAGCGCGTCGGCGATTTGCTGTCGGAGCGGCAGGTGAGGCCGCTGGACGGGCCGCTGGCGGTGACGGTCGACGTCTATCTTCCC
>JBBECD010000137.1:0-24270 GCA_040881995.1 Planctomycetaceae bacterium | reverse complement strand
TCGACCCATCGACTTTTGGCGCTCCGTCAGAAAGAATGACACCTTGGAAGCCCTGGGGTCTAGGGTCCAGGGTCCAGGGTCCAGGGCCAGAAAGACGAGAGTCAAGAGACAAAAGTCAAGAGACAGAATCGTGCGGGGTCCGGGCGTTGGGCCGAACGCCGCGAATTTTATTTTCCCCATCTCCCCATCTCCCAGTCTCCCGATCTCCCGATCTCCTTCCGATCCGTTTCACGAAAGAGAACATCGACAAATACGATTTCGGGTTTTGAGAATGCGGGATGCAGGCGAGCGGGCGTCTCCGCGCAACAGAATCCCTCGTCCAAATGTCTTGGACGAGGGATCCGCACCATGATGCACGCGTCGCGCATCACTTTACGTCGCCATCACGGGGATAGCAGTCGTCATTACGATTTCTTGCGATATCGACGATGTAGAAACAGTCCTAAACATCCCGTCCCCAGCAGAACCATCGTGCCGGGTTCGGGAATCGGAGGAGCGTCGTCCGGCGGTTCCAATTGGGTGTCATAATCGATGACGATCTGTGCACAATTACATGGGCCGTCGTCATTGAGTGAAAACGCGAGGGCGAGTCCAAGATCACCCGAAGTGACGAAGTTCGATCCGTCAGCAGAAAGGACGGTGAGATCGCCCGCTTCGAGCGATGTCCCGAACCCGGAATACAATCCCGACCCAAACAAATCGAGCGTCGAACCCTTAACTGCTTCACCGCTTAACCGTACGGTCAAACCCCCCGCCGCAGAATCGAACTGGAACAGATTGAGATCGCCGCCGGCAATCGATCCCGTAAACATGGCGGCGTCGTCGGCGAAACCAAACAAGTCGTTTTCGGCCGCGAAAATAAACGACAGGCCTTCCAGCGAAAATCCGGGAGCGGCGACAAAGTCGAAGGTGGTTCTGGCGATCGTCCCGATGAGTTCGGTATAGGCGACAACCGTGACTGTGTCCAGCGCCACGCTGCCGACGATCCCCCCGCCCAAGTCCTCCGGCGAGCCGAAGCCATCGAACAAGCCGTTGGCAAGATTCACCGTCGATCCATCGACGAATTTGATAATGGGATCGATCGACCAAGTCGTCTCTTCACCCGTTGCCAAGTCGACGTACTGGAAGTAACCGCCATAATCGGCCGCGCCGTTGTCGGCTTCGCCGCCAAAGACGGTTAGTTCCGTCGTCGCATTCGATAACACAATCGGGGCTGCAAACGCAGGGGATGCGGCCAGGAGGAAACCGCTCAGACAAACGCCGATGAACAATCGGCGGCGATACCAGGCGGCATGCGCGAGGCCATTTTTGTGAGGTGGTTCTCGTTTCATGGTGATTGGTGCTTTCTAGGTCCAGAGGGAAAAAATACCAACGTCGATCACAACCGTGATTTGCGACACCGTGCCAAGTATGGCCGCACCCGAACCTGTGAGGAATCGGCAACTTAAGAGGTAGCAAGGGAGGCGAAATAGGCGGCGTATGATCGGTCAAATCATGGGACGAAGATAGGATTTCCCCTGACCCGCCATGTCACGCACCCTGACGCTGCTCAAGGAGGGTTTTTTCCTTTGGCCGGCCGTCGATAGGAACGCCGAATTGAGAATCGGCAGACGCGGGAATCTCTGGCCGTCAATCGACCTGAAATGCTTCAGGACGCCGCATCCCACCGATGCCGGGGAGAATGATTTAAGCGAATCCCGGCGGTTTTTACATCATCGTTGCTGAAAAGCGAGGGGATCTTTCGAATCGGACGTTGACCGCGATGGCGTGGAACAGGATAATGTGAACGTCGAACTGACTTTCAGTTCTTCTCTTGCTGCGAACCGCATTCGGTCGCTAGACTTCGGATCCATGAAAACTCGCCTTTTCTTCCCGGCATGTGATCACTTTTCTGCATCGCGGATGCCGTCGCATTTCGCCTGCATCGAAGTCGCGATCTTCTCTCCGTCGCGCGCCGTCCATTCTAAGCTCACGCCGCCTTGATCCCGCCCCGTTGAACGTTCATCCGACGTTCGCGATCGGGTGAATTCCCGCCGTTGCTTCGCCGCTCACGAGACCCGCCCTTCCGGCGTCCGCCTTCATCACGATTCGCCATCCGCCGTCGAATTATCGATCACCCGATCTTTTACGATCCTTAAGCCGCGTATCGCGCGGCCGTTCCCAGCGACATTTGGTCAAATCCGAGAAAAACATGTCAATTCATCAGGTGCAGGAAGACGAGCAGGACTCTGTTCGCGAACTCAATACGACAATCGAAACCGCAGCTTCAGTGGAAACCGCTCCCGGCGAAGAAATTTCGTCTGCGCGCATTCTCGACGAAGTTCAGCGGCGGCGCACCTTTGCGATCATCTCTCACCCCGACGCCGGCAAGACGACGCTCACCGAAAAACTGCTGCTGTACTCGGGCTCGGTCGCCGAGGCCGGCGCCGTCCGCGGCCGAAAATCGCAGCGTGCCGTCACCTCCGACTGGATGGAGCTCGAACGTCAGCGCGGCATCTCGATCACCTCGACCGTTCTGTCGTTCGACTACCGCGGCGCTCAGTTGAACTTGCTCGATACTCCCGGCCACCAGGACTTCGGCAGCGACACCTATCGCACGCTGACGGCGGCGGACTGCGCGGTGATGGTCATCGACGCCGTCAAAGGGATTGAGACGCAGACTCGAAAATTGTTCAAGATCTGTTCGCAGCGGCGAATTCCGATTCTGACGTTCGTCAACAAGATGGATCGTCCCGGCTGCGATCCCCTGCGGACCTTGAGCGATATCGAATCGGTGCTGGGCATTCACGCCGTTCCTTTAAACTGGCCGATCGGCACCGGTTACGAATTCAAAGGGGTGTACGATCGCGCGTCCGACCGAGTGATGGTCTTCAAGCCGATGCAACGGGGCTCGTTGCGGGTTCCCGTCGACGTCTGTCCGTTGAGTGAAGCCGCGAACGGTTTACTGACCGAAGACATGGCCGCACGATTGACCGACGAAGTCGATTTGCTCAATCATGCCGGGGAACCGTTCGATCGCGGGCGATTCCTGGAGGGGGAAATCACACCGGTATTTTTCGGCAGCGCGCTAAACAACTTCGGCGTCGAGCCGTTTTTCGATGCGTTCCTCGAACTCAGCCCTCCGCCGAGGCCGCGGATGAGTCAAACCGGTCTCGTGTCGCCGGCTCGCAAAGAATTCTCGGGCGTCGTCTTCAAGATTCAGGCGAACCTCGATCCGCGGCATCACGATCGCGTGGCGTTTATGCGCGTCTGTTCGGGGACGTTCGCCCGCGACATGGAAATTATCAACGCCCGCACCGGCGAAAAAATTCGCGTCAAACGCTCGCAGCGCCTGTTCGCCCGTGAACGCGAAACGATGGACGTCGCTTATGCGGGAGACGTCGTCGGGCTGGTCATCCCCGGTCAATTGCGATTAGGCGATACCTTGTATGAAGGAACGCCGCTGAAAATCGAGGGAGAATGGGATTTTCCGCTGGAATGTTTTGCGAGACTCCGCTGCGACGATACAGGCCGGCGTAAACAGTTCGACCGCGGCCTTCGCCAACTCGAAGAAGAGGGGGCGATTTCGCTGCTGCGCGGCGGAAGCAACGCATCGCAAGAATTCGTCTTAGCCGCTGCCGGCCAGTTGCAGTTCGACGTGGTGCAGTACCGGTTGGAGTCGGAATACAAAGTCAAAACGGTGATTCAGCCGTTGTCGCAGACCATCGCCAGATGGGTCACCGGCGACCCCGCCGACGTCGCAGAACTCAAAATCCCTAGCGAAGCCCGCCTCTATTACGACCTGGAAGGAAACCCGATCGTGCTCTTCGAATATGAAGGCATGCTGCGGTACTGCCAGGGAATGAACGATCGGCTGACATTTTCGGAAGCCAGACTGCGAACCCCATAAGCTCAACCGTGTCACGCCTGACAACGGACCGGTCTGATGGAGCCGGTTAAGTCCTGCCGCCATCGATAACATCATAACAGCAAATAAGATACGAACGAGAAAGTACCCCCGTGTCGGTTTCGACGATTGCCCGCGAAAAAAATTCGGTCGACAACATGCATACCGCTGATCCCATGGCGGTTGATGTCAAATCCATCAACGAACAGCCCGCGAAAACGCGCCCCGGCCTGTATTACGGCTGGGTGATGTTGCCGATCTCGATCGCCGGACTGATTGCCACCTCCCCCGCCCAGACCTTCGGCGTGTCGATTTTTAACGAACCAATTCGGCTATCGTTGAACCTCTCGCACGGCCAGATCGCCGCCGCGTACACGCTGGGAACATTATTTGCCGCCCTGCCGCTGGCTTATTTTGGTGCCCTGCTCGATCGTCACGGCTTGCGTCGCTCGATGGCGGTGGTTGTGGTTCTGTTTGGATTCGCATGTCTCGCCACGTCGCAAGTGGCAGGCTGGTGGTCGCTGTTCGTCGCGTTTTTTGCATTGCGATTTCTAGGCCCCGGTGCGTTGTCGATGGTCAGCAGCAACACGCTTGCCTATTGGTTTCACCGGCGATTGGGCATGGTCGAAGGAATTCGGCAAGTCGGTATGGCGGCGTCGATGGCCGTCGTTCCTATCGTCAATTTGTGGTTGATCGATCACTTCGGCTGGCGCGGTTCGTACGCTTTCCTCGGCGTCGCCATCTGGTGCGCGATGTTGCCGGTGGTGGCCTTTGCGTTTCGCAACCGCCCCGAAGACATCGGCCAGCGGATGGATAATTTTATTCCCCCAAATCATGCAGAAGATGAAACCGCCGAAATCCCCGTCGATCGCAGCTTCGCCCCCGACGAGGCCTTGCGCACACGCTCATTCTGGATCGTCGCGGCGGGAACAGGAATCTACGGCATCATTCACACCGCCGTGTTCTTCAGCATCGTCTCGATCTATGCCGACCGCGGCCTGACCGATGCCCACGCGGCCCAAATGTTGACGGTTTTCGCGATCAGTCTCGCTACGATGCAGTTTGTCGGCGGCATTCTGGCCGACCACGTACGTGCGACGATTCTTCTGCCGGTGTCGCTGGCGGGGCTGTCGCTCGCGATGTTCCTGCTGACGCGCGTGACCGACCCGCTGGCAGGCTGCGTGTGCGGCGTGATCATGGGCTTCTCGCAGGGACTGTTTTTCTCGGTCAGCAATCCGCTGTGGGTCCGCTACTTCGGCCGCATGCACCTGGGGAAAATCCGCGGCACCGTGGCGACGCTCAACGTCGGTTCCTCAAGCCTCGGCCCGATGTTATTCGGATTCGGCCGAGACTGGCTGGGCAACTACGACGCCGTCCTGCTGCTCTTCACCTTCGCCCCACTGCCGCTAATGGTACTATGCTGCTTCGCCTCGCCGCCGGTACGGCGGGATGATGATGTGCCACCTGCCGCGCGGTAAAACGATCAGACATGTTTCAAAGCGTCTTTGCCGCGTCCGGTGGGCGCCATGTGCGACGCGATGCCTCTTCCGTCTAAAAAGACGCCTTTCATTCTCAATCGCACAACATGCTAACATTCGGGCGCTGTGTGTGATTTTTTTCCCACATGAATTTTGACGCAGTTGGACTTGCGGCGTCCGACCGGATGCGATAACCTACGAAACATGGAGGCAGATGCGATGACGTGTTTCAAACGGAGTACACATTGTCTAACTCTGTATTCCCCCATTGTGATGTCGATTCTAGCGCCGACCTAATTTCGGGTTAGTTTTTCGACTCGCCAGGCTTGCTTTCTGCTGGACCCACACGGTCCGCAGACGCTGGTTCCGGGCTGCTCCGAGCGGCAAGAACTGCTCGACGCCTCTCTGTTCCCGTGGATTGCTCCCGTTATTGGGGCATTTCGTCCTTTAACAACGATTCGAGCAGCCCCGCCACCTTGCGGTTCGCCGCAATCACCGTGCGCGCACGGTTTGTGGCGATGTACCCATTGATGCCACGGTCGAATTCCAACCATGCGGCACGTCTTGCGTCGCTAGGGGATCTTTCGATGGATCGAGAGCGAAGCCACCATTCGGGGGTTTCTTCAGCTAAGGCTCGGAATCGCGCGAATGCGTAAGAGACTCTAACATAACCGGTTGTGCTTCTCGAAAACACCTGAACGTATTCAATAAATCGTGAGGCACAGAGGTTATGTTAGGATTTCTAAGTCGCATTCATCGTTTCGTATTGAAAACTAGACGTCTATTGAAAGGCAACACTGCATGACTCGACAAGAACGAGAGCAGCACCTTCGCATCATGTGGAGGACGAGGGAAGGCCAAATGAACGTCCTCCGGATGTATTGGCGGGTTCGCGGTGACAAGCGGTTTCTGCAATCCGGAGAGTCCGTATTTGACGCGATTCTCGACCACGAATTCGGAGCGGTTGAACATTCTTGCGAGGCGACAATCGATGGCGATCCATTGAGCCATTCGTTGCCGAAGGAGGCGGATGAATGACGGAGCAATGGTTCGAATTTTGCGGCAAGGCCGTCGACAACGGAACGGCATGGTTACTGGAAACTTACGACGGCGAGGGTGCGTTGGCGGCTCTCAAAGACGATGTGCGTCTCGAAGGTGGCGTCACCCGCATCCGCCGCGGCGCACGGGTGAAGGTATTGAGGGGGCCTCGCGGGGGATATCCCGTCAGCTTGCAAACCGTCGCCGATGGCTGCCCTTGTGGCCGGTCGTGTTGCATCGGCTTTGTCGTCGTCTGCTGCGGCACGGGAGAGGTTGTGAACTCCGCTGCAGGCATCTGGAACGAGTGTTCGCAAGAGCCGGCAACAGTCCAACCCCAAAACAAAATCTGAAAGCATCTTTATGAATAGACAATCGGACGCCCTCGGGGTCTCGCGGCATCAACACAATCTACTCACTCATCATCGGCTTCGAAGTCTCACAACGCTGGTCCGGGAGTATTTGGACGATCGTCCCGACCTGACTTCGGTCGAAGCAGCAGCGCGGCTTTCGCGTCACGGGTTTTGTGTAACTCCTGCGATGATCGGCTCGATTATCGCGGCGATTAAAACGGGTTAACGATGGATAAGAAAACAAAAAAGCAAATTGAAGTGCTCAGAACGCGGCTGAACAAACTGCAAATGCAGCTCGCTGGCGCCCGGCAACAGTGTGACGATCCGCAGGAAGTCGCTCATTTGCAACGGGCCGTCACCGAAACCGAGACCGAACTAAAACGGTTGCGGCGGTCGTCGGTATAATCCGTCGCAAGACACGAAGGCATTGGTTGAATGCGAGCCATTATTAGTGACATCCACAGCAATCTGGAGGCGCTCGACGCGGTGCTCGAAGACATCGCGAGACGCGGTATCGACGACATCATTTGTCTTGGCGATATCGTCGGGTATGGTCCTAACCCTCTGGAGTGCATCGATCGCACAATGAACCTCAGCGCATGCGTCGTGGGAAACCACGATCAGGCAGTGCTGTACAACCCCCTTTATTTTAATCCCAGCGCCACGCGAGCCATTCTCTGGACTCGGCGCGTGTTGGAATCTGACGGGCCGCTCGCGACATCTAAACGCTGGAAGTTCTTGGAACATCTGCCATCGGTGATGATCGCCCGCGATGCGATTTTTGTTCATGGTTCACCACGCAATCCGCAAAACGAGTACGTGTTCTCCACCGACGTCCAAAATGCCGAGAAGATGTTGAACATCTTCGCTCTCTTCGAACGCCTCTGCTTCGTCGGACACACGCACATCCCCGGCATCTTTACCGAAGACCTCTCATTCTACACGCCGGAGGACGTAAATTTCCGGTTTGAAATTGGACGGCAGAAACTCGTCGTGAATGTGGGCTCGGTGGGACAGCCTCGCAACGGCGTCCCACTGGCGTCGTACGCCGTTTGCGACGATTTGCATTTCGAGTTCTGTCGCGTGAAATACGATGTCGAAAAAACGGTGGCCAAAATCGAGGCGAACGCCGAACTTGACAATTCGCTGGGCTACCGCTTACGGCACGGCCGATAAACGCCGCGCCTGGAGTGAGTGATGACATATGATCTTCCGTTTCGCACCATATCTCACCGGCACCTCACGGTGGAAGGGTATTCGCGCGCGGCGGTGCAGTCGTGCTGGCGCGTTCCAGAGCTGAAACTCGGTTTTGACATCGGGGCTTTGCCGGCTGGTTTCGGAGAAACGGCGACGTGGTTCATTTCTCACGGTCACCTGGATCATTTGGGCGCATTGCCGATGCTGGCTGCTGCACGGCAACGGCTGCGCCTGTGCCCGCCGACGGTTTATGTCCCTGCTCCCATTGCCGCGGAGGTGCGCCGGCTCCTCAAGGCGTGGGAAGCTGTGACTCGGCGTCCGTTGAAATGTCACATTGTCGGCGTCGATGCGGGACAGGAATTGCTCACGGCCGACGGACATTTCATCGCGACCTTTCCAACCCGGCATACCGTTCCGTCGCTGGGGTTTATGGTCTGGGAACGTCCGCGGACCAAGTCGCTGACGGATGGGGCTCCCCAAGCTGAACCTCGGCGCTGCCAATGTCGCGAAGAACCTCTGCAAACCCATGACGGCAAGCCGTTGATCTGCTACACGGGCGATACATCTCCCGAAGGACTGGATGAGAATCCGGAAGTCTTTCAGGCTCGAATCCTGATTACGGAATTGACGTTCGTTGACCCCCGGCATCGCCGCGATCTCATTCACAAGCACGGACATCTTCATCTCGATGACTTTATCGCCCGGAGCGACCGTTTTGAGAATGAACTCATCATCGCGGCTCACGTCACGGCGAGATCGACCGCCGCTCAAGTGCACCGATGGCTGGCACGAGCGGTGCCTGCCTCTCTCCGGGACCGGCTTTGCGTGTGGGTCTCGTGAACACAACAAGCGGCCTCGCGGCTGCGCCAACACTTCCAGAGGAAAGAAAACCAATGACAAAGAACATTCAGTTTCGCGATGCTGCCCGCGAATCGGTCCGCAAAGGAATTGCCAAGGTCGCGCGTGCCGCTCGCGTGACGCTGGGGCCGTGCGGCCGACACGTGATTCTCGATCAGAACGATGGTTCGATGCAGGTGACAAAAGACGGTGTGACTGTTGTTCAACAGATCGAGTTGGAAGATTATTTCGAAAACATCGGTGCTCGGTTGCTGCGCCAGGTAGCGACCGCGACGGGCGATCGCGCAGGCGATGGAACCACAACCGCAACGCTCTTGGCTGAATCCATCTTTACCGAAGGATTGAAATCTGTTGTGGCCGGCGTCAATCCTATCGAGATGGAAAAGGGCATTCGGGCAGCGGTTGAAGATGTCATTCAGAATCTTCGCGAAATGTCCGTTCCAGCGAATGACAAACGACGGCTGCAGCAAGTTGCTACCGTCGCCAGCAATGGCGATCGCCGCATGGGTGAATTGCTGTCGGACGTTCTGATCAAAGCGGGATCCGAGGGACTTGTTCTGTTGGAAGAGGGAACAGCATCCGAAACCGAAGTCGATTGGATTGACGGTATCCACTTCGACCGGGGATATCTCTCGCCACACTTCAGCAACGTCGGCGACGCACGCGAAGTCCACCTCGAAAACGCCGCGGTACTGCTGTGCGACCACACTCTGAACCATCTCCCTGATTTGCTTCCGTTGCTAGAGGAGGCCGCCGAACATCATCGGCCATTACTCATCGTTGCGGCTGAGGTTCAAGGCGACCTCCTCACTAGTCTGGTCGTAAACGCCAAGCGCGGGGTGCTCTCGTGCTGTGCCGTTAAGGCGCCGGAATTCGGCGATGCCCGCCGCGATGCATTGGGCGACTTGGCCGTGTTTACCGGCTGCACGGCGTTCTTTACCGACGCCGGAGTCGATTTGAAGAATGTACGCCTGTCACAATTAGGCAACGCGAACCGCGTCGTCGTCACTGCCGACGCGACGACGCTGCTCGGTGGGGCAGGGAAGCGATCGGACAAGGCGGCGAGGATTGAGCAACTCCGACACCTGAGTGAATCGGCGACCAACACAGAACGCGAACGAATAAGCCGTCGCATGGCACAGCTCCAGGGACGCGTCGCCAGATTGCGAATCGGAGCACAGACGGAAAGCGAACTAAAAGAGAAGAAGGCGCGCGCCGATGATGCGCTCCACGCCGCTCGGGCGGCCCGTGCGGAGGGCGTCGTTCCGGGGGGAGGAACCGCACTTTTGCGAGCAGCGGCAGCGTCTTCACCGGAAAACAGCGAGAGTACGGATTTCAAAGCGGGCTACCGCATCGTGCTGGAGGCATGCCGCACGCCGGTCGTGGCCATCGCCGACAATGCGGGACAGAGTGGAACCGCTATTTGCCAGAAGGTATTGGACGGGTCGGGCGATTTCGGCTACGACGCCGCCCGCGGTGAGTTCGTGCCGATGATGCGTCGAGGAATTGTCGATGCTGTCAGTGTCGTACGCGAATCTCTCGAAAATGCAGCAAGTCTTGCTACGACGCTTCTGACCAGCGATGCGCTGATCACCAGTCGACGGTAAAATGTTCGCGATTCTTCACCACGGAATAACATCATGAAGTTTCATTCCTTTGAAATTCTGGCGTACGTCGATACGGCGCTAGGGCCGTTGTGTCTTCGTCGACGTGAAACTCTTTCGGAACCCCACGAGTTGGTGACTGAGATCACGCTCAACCACGAGTTCCTGATGAGCAGTTTAAATACCGATTCCGAACGCGCTCTCGCTCGCGTTGCCTTGGAACAAATCGACGGCGGCGACCTGCGCGTGCTCGTCGGCGGACTGGGCCTGGGCTACACCGCTCACGCCGCATTGGCTTGTGATCGCGTTGGCCGCGTCGACGTCGTCGAATACTTGCCGCCGGTTATCGAATGGCTGCAACAAGGGCTGGTTCCGCTCGCCGACGCGCTGAATAGCGAGCGACGATTACACATTATCGAAGGCGACGTTTACGCCCGGCTGCTCGCTGAACCCGAGTCGCCTTATGATGCCATTTTGATCGATGTCGACCACTCTCCCGAAGAGCATCTGGCCGACGGTAACGCCTCATTCTATTCTCCCGCAGGAATATCGAGCGCCGCCCGGCATCTCCGGCCGGGGGGAATTCTCGCTCTCTGGTCGTACACCGATCACGCGCCGACTCTCGACGCGATGCGGAATGAGCTTATCGAGGTCGGCGCGCATCCTGTGACTTACTACAATCGACACGTTCACAAAGAATTCACCGACTGGATTTATACGGGCCGGCGGCCCCACTGAGCGAGCCGGCCCGGAAGGAACTGATGCGATGTCCGAACAACCATCGATGGCTGAGGCCGAGCGCATTCTGCGCGAGCTGGAACAGGAACTTGTCGAACGAATTGACGGTATGGAAGATTCGACGAGCGCTCCCAAGATGGATTCATCCGTGGGCCGCCTGACCTATATCGACGCCTATCAAAATCAGCAACTTTCGCTACACGCGAAGCGGAAACTTTCGGCACAACTCTCGAGTGTGCGGGCCGCATTGGAACGCACCAAAGCCGGGACGTACGGCCGCTGCACCGAATGCGGCGGAGAAATTCCCCCGGAACGCTTGGAGATCGCCCCCGAGGTTCCCTTCTGCGTCACCTGCAAACAGCGTTTGGGCAGTTGATGACTGGCGTGCAACAATGAATGATGAATCATCAATGAAAAATGGTTCCCAAACACGGATCCCATTCCCCAACATCGATCCGACGAGGATGCGAAGCATCAACGCCTCTTTAGGCGCATGGTTGCGCGGAGCGGGTCGGCGGCTGGCCGAGTCGCTTCACGACGCCCGGCAACGGACCACTGACGACGGACCACTGACCACGAATCCCGAAAACGTCCGTGCTTGAATAATCTTCCCAAAGTGTTGTTTACTCAATTGCGGAGTTGGGCAAAAGTCCGCGCAAAATGTCGCTTTCCTACGCGCGAGTGACGCTTTTGAGCGCGCGAGTGACCGTTTTGAGCGCGCCAGTGACGCGCAAAATGCATTTCAAACAACTTTTCGACGGGTTGTTTGCCGACCTATATCTCTCATTTTACCCATATTACGGACTGGTCTGTTGGGGAATTTGCGTGTCTGGCATCGGCGGATGATTTGGGGGTTCCTGGTTTGCCTCGGCTTCCTGGATTGTTGGATTGAGAGGGGCTTAAGCGACAAAAATGGCCGGTTTACATGCACGCGATGACATGCGTGTGCAGCGCACTTTTTGCGTCGTCGGCGAGGGGATCGTAAAGGGCGAGGGCGTCATGAGTTCGATTTCGGACGCGATGGCGATTCCGGCGTGCTTTTTTGCGCTGAATTGCGCGCAAAGCATCGATTTTTGTCGTTTTTGGTGGTTTTTTGTCACTTTTGCGCCCCAAATGCGCGCCAAAATGCACCCTCATCCGGCCTTCGGCCACCTTCTCCCGGAGGGAGAAGGGTTTACGACGCGCACATAGTGCGATGAAAGTGCGCTCGAATGCGCATTTCGCTGCATTTTTGCTCGATTTTCGCCTTGCGATTTTCAGACGGCTTGTTTCACGTGAAACGAGGCTTGGTTGTCGGGGGAGGGAGGCCGATTCACGTGAAACGGGACGTATGCTAACGAATTTTGTAGGGGTGGACTTGGGAATGGGTCATCGGGGCCCATTTCGGGCCATGCTCTTAGAACAACCCGGCGATCGGCGAGCCGTGGTAGACGAAGTGGGGGCGGCCGACTTCGTCCTGGATGGTGATCGACTCCGGCAGGCCGAGCGATTCGTAGATGGTCGCGGCCATGTTTTCGGGCGTCTGCGCATCGCTGGCGGGGTAGCCTCCCTCGGCGTCGGACGAGCCGACCACCGTGCCGCCGCGGACGCCGCCGCCGGCGAAGAAGACGCTCTGCACCGGGCCCCAATGATTGCGACCGGCCGAATTCGTCGTGCCGGTGATCGTGATGCGCGGCGTGCGGCCGAATTCACCGGCCATGACGATCAGCGTGTCGTCGAGCAGACCTCGCTCGGCAAGGTCATCGAGCAACGCCGAGACCGCTCTGTCGGTGGGCGGGAGCAGATTGTTCTTGAGCAGCGGGAACGCCATTTCGTGGGTGTCCCACGATTCGTTATTGCCGAGGTTGACCTGCACCAGGCTCACGCCCGATTCGACGAGGTTGCGGGCCATCAGACACGACCAGCCGAAGACGTTCTTGCCATAGCGCCGTTGCGTGGCATCGTCAGCGTTCGTGACATCAACCGCCTGACGGACTTGCGGGTCGGCGAGCAGCGAGACGGCCATTTGGCGTTGCCGGTCGAAATCGGCAATGCGGGCATGATCTTCGAGTTCGTGCAACTGCGACTCGACGGTATTCAACAGGTGCAAGCGGTCGCCTAAGCGATTGTTCGAAAAACCTTCGGGCAACGTGAGACTCGGGGCCTGGAACTTCCACCCCTCGGGGTTTTCAGGTCCGCGCTCGAAATGAAAACCATATTCGGGATACGCGCCGTAATTGACGGCGTTGAAGGCCGAGGCTTCGATGAACCACGGGTTCCAGCGGCTTCCCATGTGGCCGGCGAACTGCCCGGGGATGGTGCGGCCGGTGCGGTGAATCAGCGTTTCCGGCAGCACCACGGCGGGAGGAAGATTGTTCGTGCGGTTGGCGACCTGATTGACGACGCACGCGATCGCCGGCCAGTCGGACGATTTCGGTTTGTCGCCGCTGAATCCGGGGGGAATCATCGTTCTTCCGGTGAGCATCACATGATGCCCTTCGGAGTGTCCCGTATAGGGATGCGTGAGCGAACGGCAGAGCGCCCACAGATTGCTGCGGGCGGCGAGCAGCGGCAAATGTTCGCAGATGTTTATCCCGGGAGTCGCGGTGTCGATCGGGGCAAACTCGCCGCGGATTTCAGCGGGAGTTTCGGGCTTCATGTCGAAGCTCTCGTGCTGGGCCAATCCGCCGGAGAGGAAAATATAGATGACGGAGCGGGCTTTGCCCGGTTTGACGTCCGGCCCGGCGAGGGCGCGAAGCCCTTGCACGTGGTTCATCCCCAGCCCGAGCAACCCGATCGAACCGACTTGAAGAGCCGTGCGGCGGGACATCTGCGGATGGGTGGGAAAACCGGCGGGTGAAAGAGCCATGGCGCACCTTCGAATCTGGCGGGAGTAATCCAAAATCGCTTATGTGATAGTATCTTGCAAAAACGGGGGGACGTCAAGAGATTGCCATGCAAAAGAGCCCGTGACAATTGTAAGTAACGTGCTTCCCCTGTTTTTTCATCGACCCCATCTGGCAAGATGCCGTACATTTGCTACAATTTGATGATCGTCCATCTGATGGCACCGGAAAGGAGAAAAAACATGGCAACCGCGGGAAAAAAAGACGCTCGACTGAACCTTCGCCTGCCGGACGAAGCAAGAGTAGTGATCGAAAGGGCGGCTGCGGTTTTGGGGCAGTCGGTCGAGCAATACGCGCTTTCAACACTGATCATGGATGCACAAACCATTCTTTCCGAAAATGCAGTGACCGTGCTGTCAGACCGCGACCGGGACCGGCTTCTGGCGATTCTCGACGACGAGGATTCGAAGCCGAATCAAGCCCTCATGGAGGCGGCGGAGTATTACAAGAAGGAAATGATGAATCGATCGTCTGAAACTCCGTAACGCGGGTCGTCACGAATGCCAGGCGAACGAATCATCGAGCGGCTTGCGAAATATCATAACCGATCATCGTTTCAATGTGGGCGCGCGGAACTCGATGAGTGGCTGAAGTTCCGATCTGGACAATTTGATCGACGTGATCTGGCGAGAACTTATGTCGCCATCGAACGAAATTCGACATCGGTTCTTGGCTTCTATTCTCTGTCCAGTCACAGCATCGGGTTTGATGATCTGTCTCAGGACCAGGCCAAAGGTTTACCAAGAATTGCCATCCCAGCCGTTCTCCTCGGGCGCTTGGCAGTCGATCAACTGCATCAAGGAAAGAAGCTGGGCAAACTCTTGTTGATCGATGCGCTGCGGCGTTGCCAAACGATCGCCGAACAAATCGGCATCTTGGCTGTGGAAGTCCACGCCATCGACGAGGCAGCGTATGAGTTCTATTCCCGATTTGGTTTCGTCGAGTTGATGGACGATCCACTTCACCTCTTCTTAATCATGCATAAAATACGGCGACTCGATCTCGCAGGGTAGTTCGATGTTCCCTCGAGGAGTCGAACCATTTTTGTGTCAGCCCTGTCGGTCCCCAAGCATGAGACGATATAAATCAGATCCTCCCTTTTTGGATCGTGAATGTCAGAAGGCAGTCCTAAAATGAGTACGGAACCCGACACGTCGCACCGTGCTCCGGCGGGGTCGTTGCGCGAGTTGATACATGTCGCCTGGCCTTTGATTCTCAGCTCGGGATCGCTGTCGTTGATGAATATCGTCGACCGCATTCTCCTCACCTGGTATTCCACCGACGCCCTCGCCGCGGCGATGCCCTCGGCGATGCTGCACTTTACGCTGGTCAGCCTGGCGATGGGGACGGCGACGTACGTCACCGCCTTCGTGGCCCAGTACGAGGGAGCGAACCAACCGGCGCGAGCCGCGGCGGTCACGTGGCAGGGGCTCTACTTTGTGATGCTGTTCGGCGGCGGCGTGCTCGCCTGCGCTCCGTTTTCCTCCTGGATTTTCGAGACCATCGGACACGAAGCCGAAGTCCGACACCTCGAAGCGGCGTATTTCCGCATTCTATGCATCGGGTCGATTCCCATGCTCGCCTCGTCGGTGATGTCGAGTTTTTTCGCAGGCATCGGTTCGAGCCGCGTCGTCATGTATGTGAATCTGTTCGCGGTGCTCGTCAATTTCGTGCTCGATTATCTGTTGATTTTCGGCACTTCCTTCACGCCGCGGATGGGGATCGAAGGGGCGGCGTGGGCGACGGTCACCGCGCAAATCACCGGCTGCCTGCTGTTCATGTGGCTGATGGTGAAGTTTCCCCGCGTCAAGGCGTACAGCTTTTTTCATCACTGGAAACTCGACCGCGAACTCTTCGGCCGGCTGGTGCGGTACGGACTCCCCAACGGCTGGACGTTCTTGAGCGACGTCGCCGGGTTCTCGGTCTTCATTCTGCTCGTCGGTCAACTCGGCACCGCCGCGCTTGCCGCCACGAATTTGACGTTCAACCTCAATACGCTCGCCTTTCTGCCGATGCTCGGGATCGGGACAGCGGTGATGACGCTCGTCGGCCAGCGGATCGGCGAAGGCCGACCCGAACTCGCCGTCAAAACGACCTGGATGGCATTCTGGCTGACCGCCGGTTTCATGACGGTCTGCGGAGCGGTCTACATTCTATTTCCTGAAATCATCATGACGCCCTACTGGATGGGGAGCGAGACCGCGCCGCCGGAGGAGATTAAGCAACTCGTCCCCACGCTGCTAAAGTTCGTCGCGCTGTACTGCTTGTTCGACGGCATGGCGATCGTCTTCGGCTCGGCAATTCGCGGGGCGGGCGATACGCGGTTCAGTCTGTGGTATTCGCTGTTCGCCGGTTGGGTCGTTATGGTTTTGCCGACGTATATCGCCTGGAAATATTTTGGCGGCAATCTGATCACGAGCTGGAGCGCATGCAGCGCGTTCGTCATCGTGCTGGGAATCGGCTTTATGACGCGGTTTCAATTGGGACACTGGAAGTCGATGCGCGTCATCGAAAAAACGCTGGTTGTCGATGTCGTTGTGCCAATCGCCGAGGATAACGGCTCGGAAGCCGAAGCGAGCGGTTTTGCGGCGTCGACTTCACAGGAGGCGAATGTTATCGCAGAAGCCGACACGAAGTTCATCAAACGCCCCGAGCGTTGCACCAAGGAGACGACATGCGGCCGATGAACCTGGATGATCCGAGCGCCGATGATCTGGGACAATGGCGTCGCGAATGGATGCTGCCAACCGACGTCACATACCTCAATCATGGTTCGTTCGGTCCCTCGCCGTATCAGGTGCACCGCACCCGCAAGGCGTGGATGGACAAACTCGAACGGCAGCCGATGGATTTTCTCATCCGGCAGTTCGAGGGGCATCTCGACGCTTCGCTCGAACAACTCGCGAAATTCGTCGGCACGAAGGCCCATAACCTCATCTGGGTCGACAACGCCACGTTCGCGATGAACATCGTCGCCGCCAGCGTGAAACTCGAACCGGACGACGAAGTGCTGCTGACCGATCACGAATACGGTGCGGTGCAGCGCATCTGGCGGGCGACGTGCCAAAAGGCCGATGCCAGGATGGTCGTGCAGAAGATGCCCGTGCTGCTCGATGCGACTGACGAGATGATCGACGCGCTGTTTGCGGGTGTTACCGACAAGACGAAGTTGATCGTCGTCAGTCACGTCACCTCGCCGACGGCGGTGATTTTTCCGGTGCAGGACATCTGCCGACGGGCAAAAAAACTGGGCATCCGCGTCTGCGTCGACGGCCCTCATGCCCTGGCGATGCTGCCGGTGAATCTCGGCGAGATCGGCTGCGATTACTACTGCGTCAGTTGCCACAAATGGCTCTGCGGCCCGTTCGGCACCGGCTTTTTGTACGTGCACCCCAAATGGCAAAACGAGATGGTCTCGCCGATTGTCAGTTGGGGCAAAAGCCTCGGCGGCAACCCGCCGTCGTGGAAAGACGAGTTCCAGTGGATGGGAACCCGCGACCCGTCGGCGTTTCTCACCGTGCCGACGGCGATCGAGTTCCTCGAAGAATTCGGCCTCGACAGATTTCGCGACCACGGCCATTCCCTCGTGCAATTCGCCCGCGAAGAGATCCTCAAACTCTCGAACAATGCCCCGCTGACGACCGACAGTCCGGATTGGTACGGCACAATGGTTTCGATCCCGCTGCCCGATTCCGTCCAACCGACGTCGAAGCCCGGGTTGCTCCATCCGCTGCAACAAAAATTGTGGGACGATTACAAAATCGAAGTACTGGTGACGACCTTCCGCGAGCGGGTTTATCTTCGCGTGTCGGCATACATTTACAATACGCAGGAGCAGATGGAGTATCTGGTGCAGGCGGTGAAGCAATCGATGTGAGTTTTCTTCTCGTTCCCAAGCTCCGCTTGGGAACGCACGTCTTTGCAGCTCCGCTGCGTTGCGGATCCGCTACCAGACTTTTTTGATCCGCTGCATCGACTCTTTGACCCGCGAGCCGTAATCGTCTTCAACGGGTTCGTCGATGCCAAGCTCCTTTAAATCCACGGGGTTCGCGGCGGCTTCGGCGAGTGCCGCCTCCGCGTATTCAAGCACGTTCTGTCCGTGGTCATCAACGGCGCGAAGGTCGACGCCGGCATCGATGAGCATCTTGGTTTTTTCCGGCTCAGCGATGACCGCCATCAGCGTTGTGCGGCCTCCCAGAAATTCGGGAAGCGTATCGAGCGGGAATTTCTTGTTGACGTCGGCTCCCGCATCGACAAATGCCTTGAGTTCATCGATGGTCCCTTCGACGGCGGCCCCCATCAGAGGCGTCCATCCCCAGTGCTGACGAACCTCAAGATCGGCCCCGACGTCTTTCAACAATTTGACGATTTGCTCGGGCGTGGCGGTGGAATCGGGCGATGCCATCGAACCGGCCAGCATGTGCAGCGCGGTGTAGTCTTCCACGGTTTTCGCATTCACATCGGCCCCGGCGTCGATGAAGGCTTGAATCATCGCGGTCGTTCGTTCCATCGACGCCACGGCTCGCATCAATGGCGTAAAGCCGAAATCATCCAGCTCGTTCAGCACCGAGGGGGACGTTTTCAGCAATTGCCGGACGCGATTGACATCGCCCGCTTCAACGGCCTCAAAAATTGCCCCCTCCCCGGAAGGCGGAACGGCTCTTTGGCAACCGACCAACAATGCGAGCACGCCGATGAGAATGACTCGCGACAGTCGGTTTCCGTTGGGCGTGTGATGCTTCGACGTGGACATCGGCCATTCCCTCAAACCCAAAATGCACGATCTTCAAGCCCCGCGCGTCAGCGGACAGCGCAATTGCGTTTTCTCCGGCTCATTCGAGAGCGGTGCCGTTGAATTCAGGCTTGATGTAAGCCATTGCAATCTAAAAAAAGTTTGGCCTGAACCCGTTTTTCGAACCTGGGATAATGCCGAATGTACATAAATTTTCAGCCGGGTTCAACGTGCGGCATCCGGACGAATCCTTCAAAAAAAGAGTGGAAGTCCCGCCGAGGAGCGATCGGTCGGTCCCTTCACCATATGGCACTTGGTTGCGCGCCCGGTCGCCGCAAAACGTGTTTGGTAATTGTGAACCGATTCGAAACGCGTCTCCACTCCATCGCACCCATTTCTCGACAAGTTGATACATTCATAAACACTGATGCTGATCGCCAAAAAACATCTCGCACGATTCTGCGCTTGTCGAAAACAAAACGGAAGTTCGGTGTTTAAGAATGGGGGCGTCGCCGGTTACCAACACGACAACGGTTAGTCGAAATGTTAATCAACCACGTCATGTCCGCTTATCTTCCAAATTTTATCCGTAGCCGGTCGGTCGTATCCGTCAATGTTACCGTCCGTCGGATGATCTTGCATCGCGGATGGGCGTGACGTATTGCGTCGACATCGGTGATTTTGGTTTCTGCTATATCGAGTTCTCCGAGTTTACTCACGGCAGCGAGATCGGGAACGGCGGCATTGGTCAATGCTGTGCGCTGGACGTTAAGAAGTTCAAGTTCCGGCAAATTACGAACGTGAGCGATGCCGGCGTCGGTAATCGTCGTTTCGTTGAGCTTAAGCCGTAAGAGCTGCGGAAACGAGTGGAGGTACTTGGCAAGATGCGCGTCGGTTACCGCCGATTGATAGAGAACGAGTTCTAAAACGCTGCCGAATTCCGCAGCGATTTCGAGCCCACGATCGACTTTTTCGGGATCGCGAATACGTCGCAAGTCAACGCTGTAAACGACGGGGAATTGATCGAAGACCCACGAACCGAAGTTGGAATTTAACGCGATTCGAACAAATTCTGGATACCTTGAATCGGCTTTCATTTTCCGGTACAGGAGGGGCGGTCCCGCAACTGTCGATCCCCCAAGTCTGTCGATTTCTGCTCGTTTTTGCAAAAAACGAAAGCGAAAGTCGGCAAATACGATCACCGCAATAACGATCGTGACGATCATTCCCCACGCGAGAATTCTCCGGGGAGAGATTGAGGCGTTGCGTTGTAACGAACCCTCGTGACGCGAATTCGCTTCATCGGTCGCCATCATTCAAACCTCGCACACTCGGCTATTATGGCTTTGAGAATGCATCGACGAAACGACGAATCACTTCCCCGGCGTCCCCGTCAACCCCGCCACCAACCCCGCGCAGGCGTGCGCGGTTTCGGTGGGGATCAGCTTTTCGGTCTGCACCAGTTTCCAGAAATCTCGCGATTGGCCTTCTCTGGCAGCCGTGCCGCCGACGAAGTAGAGACCCTCTTCCCGCGCGGCGAGATCGCCCTGTTTCAGCAAAAATCGGACGGCCTGTTCGGACTTCTGTTCGCGGCATAACCGGCAGGCAAGCTGGAGCGTCCACAGATTGATCCATTCTTTATCGGCCTGGCTTCGGCTGAAGACTTGCTCGATGAGCTCGTAATTTTTCGACTCAATCACCTGCCGGATCTCATCGGCCGCGACGACGCGGGGATCGGCAACGGCGCCCGATTGCACCAACGCCTCTTGCAATTGTGGATATTGTTCCCCCTCCGCCGTTTCGCGGGCGCGGAATAAAATCCACTGCGGCAGCGCGCTGTGCAGATAGGGCTCGTGTTCGTTGTCGTCGGTCGCCGATGATCGGCGGAGGATTTCGTCGACGAGCACCGAGCCGAGGTTCCATTCGGAGGCCCGGTCGAGGATCGACAGTTGAAATTGAAATCGCTGATCGGCGAGCGACGCCAGCAGATCGAGATTGCGCTGATAGCGATTCGCCGCCAATCGTGCTTGGTCTTCGGTTTTCAGTTCGAGCGCCTGCCGCAGTTCGCCGCGCAGTCGATCGATTCCGTTTCCTTCGAGAGCGGCGAGCCGGTTCTGCATGGCGGTGGGGCTCGGAGCCAGGGCGCGGCAGTATTCCAACGCGCGCGAAACCGCTTCCCACGATGTCTCGGCATGGCCGAGCAGCGCTTCGGCGAACGCCAATTCTCCCCACGCGCGCATCTGCAGGAGTTTGTCGTCCGAGAACTGAATCGCCGAGAGACTGTGAATTTCCTTGCTGGAAGAATACACCATCGGTTCGGCGGCGGGGAGATTCGACAATTCCTGCCGCGCCCGGTCGACGAACGCTTGCGCCTCCTTTTTCTTGGCGGATCGTGCGTATTGCTGCGCCATGCGCGACCAGACGTACGCTTTTTGAACGGGGGCGAGTTCGGCGATCATCGACGATAAGGCGTCGGATTGCGGTTTCTCGTCGTCGGCGAGGCGAATCTGTAATTGGCCCCATTGTGCGAGCGATTCCATGCGGGCGACGTTATCGCCGAGTGTTCGAACCCACGCTTCCGTCGCTTTCCATTGACGATGACGGGCGATGTCGGCGGTCACAATGACTTCGTTCGCCGCGTTCCAGGAAATGAGCGGCATTTCTTTCGCGACGCGGTCGAGGTCGAAATCTCCCGATGCCAGCGACAAGCGGGTCAACACGCCGAGGCTGTCGCGTTCGGCCTGATCGGGCAATCGGTCGAGCAGCGCTTGTGCCGGTTCGATTTGCCCGACGGCGGCGAGCACCGCCGCGAGTTTCGTGCTGATGATTTCGGTCGTGCGGCCGCGCCGCGGCAATTTGCCGGCATATTGATTGGCCTGTTCGACCGACGCGGCGGCCTCTTTCGGTTTGTTTCGTTCGAGATGCAGCCAGGCGACGTCGACCAGCGGCGGAATCGGAAAATACGCGACCAGACGCGTATCCTTCTTCACCAGAACCAGTTGTTCTTCGGCCTTGTCGAGCATGCCGACCGCGGCGAACGATTCGGCGGCGAGGCGCCGGCAGAGCGTCTGGCTGCGGTTGTTTTCCCGCTGTTGTGCGGCGGCGATCAGCGAATCCAACGCCTGGCCGCGGATCTCATCGATGGAGAGTTTCGAATAATCGACGTTGGCGGTTTTCGACTTCGTCAGGTTGTCGAAATAGTTTCCTTCCGCCTTCTTCGCGCCGGTATTTGTCAAAGGCGTCACCGGCTCGGTCTTTTGCGGCGGTTGGCGCGGTTCTTCCTGAATCGAGAACCAGACTCCCGCGGCGATGGCGACGAGGCTGACGACGGCGAGCATCACATAGCGGCCGGTTTTGCTCTCGGGCACTTCGGGTACGGCCGGCGCGACTGGTTTTTCCAGCGCCGGGGCGGTGAAGAGGGGAACCATGCATTTCGGGTTTGAACACTTGACCTGTTTTCCAGCCGCCTTGGTCGAGGTAAACCCCGGCGTCTCGCACATCGGGCAGACGATTTTGTGCGACCGTCCCTGTTGCGGACGAGGCAGCAGGGGAATGACCCCTTTCTCGGTGATCGCGCTGTCAAACGCGAAGGGATCGTCGGGCTCGGTCTTCTTTTCGCTCTTCGTTCCGGCGGAGGCGGTCGACGCCGAGGCGGAACCCGCTCCGCCGCGAGAGGCGGCCGTCTTGGCCGGTGCGCTCCCTTTGGGAGCCTTCATCGAGGAACCGCAGAACGGGCACTCCGTCGCGTCGTCGTCAAGCACGGATTGTCCGCACGCTGGACAGGTTGGAAGATCCATGTGTTACGAGACCACTTTCGCTGAAGGGAACTGTCGGTCACGCCGACGATCGCGCTTGCAATCGATCGCGCGTTCTAAATTCTTAGAGACTCTAACATAACCGGTTGTGCTTCTCGAAAACGCCTGAACGTTTGCAATAAATCGTGAGGCACAGAGGTTATGTTAGGATTTCTTAGATAACGGAAAGGATTCGCAGATGTGAAACCGCCGGCTGATAACGTCGCCAGCCTCCTTCATCTTTCGGGCTTTCGCCCGCCAGTTCAAGGGTGATAATGCCATTTCCATCGCATCAATCGACAATCCAGACGATTTTGTCCGCGGCTTGGCGCAGCACTTTTTCCGCCACGCTCCCCGGGAAGACGCTGAACATTTCCGAGCTTCCTCGCCGGCCCAGACAGATGATCGCATACTCGCCCTGCTTCATTTCCTCGATGATGGCGACGGCGGCGACGACTTTTTGAGCGCCCGGCATCGCTTCCACTTCGGCAATTTTGGTATCGACGGCCGCGGCGGGTATGCCGGCGGAGACCAACTTCTGCTGGTAATCGGCCAGCAGTTCGCGGGCTTTTTGCCGGCTGTCGGTCAGCCAGTCCTGAGCGACGGCGCGGTACTCTTCTTTGACCTGCGGACCGGTAATCCGCGACACCAGAAATTCGGGAAGCGACTCCATCGCATGATACAGCGTGATCTGCACATGCCGTCCGCCGGAACCAAATATTTCGCCGACGTGCCGCACGGCCTTTTCGGAGGCATCAGAGTCGTCCACCGCCAATAAAATCTTCACGGCTTCCAAGTTCCTTTGTTGGTTCGATCTGCCTGCCGCTTCGGATTTGACGCGACGTCGCATGGGATGTCACGTGCAGCGCGATCTGTTACATTCTTCATTTACAGCAATCGTGGGGCGGGTCGATCGCCTGCGTCACCCGCCTTGTTTGGATCTATAAGCTATTTCCAGACCCTATGCAACAGCGTGTAGAGGCGAAAACAACGTTCTCGGGGGAGATGGGACGATGACCGGCCCGCCAGCGCGTACGCACGACTTCCCATTCGACGACGGCGAATGGGCCGGAGTTTTGGCCGATGGACTTTCCCGCGACTCCGCCGCGGCGGAGATTCCTTCTGGACGTTCGAAAGCCGCCGTCGATGCGGCGCTCGATCGATTATTGTCGATCACTCATTCGCGGGCGACCGGATTGTGGCGGGCGACCGACGAATTTCTGATTCAGGTCGCATTTCGAGCGGTCCCCGACATGCCTGCGGACGTCCGCGAGGAATTTCGGCGGATCACCACACAACTTCCGTTGGCACAGACCGACCTCGGCGTCGTCAAGGCCGCCGTGACCGGGCAACCGGTCGCTGCGTATCGCACGGTGAAAGCCGGCGGCCTCTCCGGTTCGGCGACCTGGCTGGAACGCTTCGCCTGCCGGCAGTCCCTCGCCGTGCCGATTTACACCGGCGAACACCTGCGCGGAGTGATCGCGATCTCCACGCCGGAAGAATTCACCGCCGAAAGCGACACGTGGAAACGGATGGTCGAGTTGGCGCGAGCGATCGGTGAAAATGCATAACCACGAACTGCACGAAAGACACGAACGAAAGAGGTCTATTGGTTCTTACTTTTCGTATCTTTCGTGCTGTTCGTGGTCAAAAGAACTAGTGCTGTGTCAGGCTTAAAAAGTGGGGTTGGCTTGGATTGTTGATTTGAGG
>JBBECD010000136.1:0-24295 GCA_040881995.1 Planctomycetaceae bacterium | reverse complement strand
GAGAAATGATCGATAAAACTGGCGGACAACGACATGGCAAGATTCCTTTCGCGACTCACGCACTCCCTCACACATGCCAGCGCGAACGATCACGCTGATATTGTAAGTCGCCAGTTATACCATACTACCCAGTATCGCGCAATCGCCCTGATCCAACGTCTGCTCGCGAAGTTCATCCTCATGCAAGTTTTCCTTGTGTCGATCATAATGCCGGCGCTAATTCTTGGATTGGCGGTTGTGGTGCTGCTGATGATCGAACGGTGCCGAAGCGCCGGGTGGGAACGATGGAAACGCCACTGCGGAAGAAATTAAGAATTGGTCGCTCGGCAATTAAAGATAACGGCCATGCGAAACGTCTCCAACCCGCGGTAACATCGTGTTTTCCTGGAAAGCGGGAATTTTTTCCCGACAAAGCGGATCACAATTTCATTGAAAAACGTAACAAAGGAAAAACGCCATAGCGAAAGATGATGCATGCTGAATTCGACATTTCTGCCGCACGATCGCTTTCAGCAGACGCTGTTTTTCGTCTTTCTTCTGTTTCTGGCCGGCAGTTGCATCGCGCCGCCGTATCCTCATTATCTGCTGATGCAGCATGCGCCGACGTTGCTGGCGGCGTGGTTGTTGGCCTATGTGGCGAACCGTTACGAAATCAGCCGGCTCAGTTTTGCGGCGATCGTGCTGTTTCTAATGCTTCATACACTGGGAGCGCGGTATCTGTATTCGTACACGCCGTATGATGTGTGGTCGGAAAAACTTCTCGGCATCAGCATCAGCGATACGTTCGGTTTCGAGCGGAATCATTACGACCGGCTGGTGCATTTTTCGTACGGGTTACTGATGGCCGTGCCGATTCAGGAATTCGAACGCCGGCATCTGAAACTCTCACCGACAGTCGCCTCGGTGCTGGCGATCGAATGCATTCTCGCCACGAGTGCGGCGTACGAACTGCTCGAATGGCTGGTCGCCATCGTCTTCACCCCCGACTGGGCCGACAAATTCCTCGGGCAACAGGGGGACATGTTCGATGCGCAGAAAGATACGGCACTCGCGACACTGGGAGCGATGATTTCGATCAGCGTATTGTCGCTGACGAAGGGCGGAAAGTCACACACCCTCAATCCCGATCCATGAATTCGCTCTCGTCGTGCATACCGTATTTTCTGGCAACGTCGGGGTCGGTGGTGACGAGATGTGCATAATCATCAGATGTCCCGCCGTCGGGATCGAGTGTTACGCCGTCATTCAGCATCTGTTGCAACGTATTTGCAGATTCTCTAAGAGCCGAGACCATTTCACCAAGTGTTTTTGCATCCATCGTTGCAAACTTATTTCTCCAGATAAGGACATAACGCTTCTCGACCGAGCGAGTGACATTCCATAATTCGATGTACTTATCGCGGACATAAGGATTTAATGATTCGCCAAAGTCTTTGGGCAAGTTCAACGTCTTAATTAATTCCTCAATGTCGATGAGATCCTTGGCACGGTCTCGATTGGTCATTCCTGACGCCAGCTTTAACTCTACAAGGGTGCTCAATTTGACATATCGAACACCTTCAACTTCTTCACTCACGTCAGATGGAGTTGGAAACGAGACCGGCTTCGGTTTACCGTCCCCCGGATATCCTCCCACAACGAGAAACTCAATTTTTACACCATTTTCCGTATCACGCAGATTCTTGCTTCCTTCGAATGGCGGCAAGTAACCGCGACCCCTCAATTGTTGATGGAGTTCCTTCAATCCTTCCGGAGTTACCAACAGGTCTACATCCTCGGTAAATCGTCGAAAGCCATGCTGAAACAAGGCCATGCCCCCCACGACAGTGTAGTCAATACCGAGTTTCGTCAAACTGTCCGCGATCTTTCGCATCGTCTTTTGGACTTCGCTCCGACCTTCAAAAATTTTTCCGGCTTCGTTCAATCCCCACCCCTTGTCTTGCGCGAGACGATCTTCGTAATTCATTACTCTCTGGGCAACGAGCGCATTGTTTTCGCCGATTCGGTCGATCACGGGAACGTTAGGCGTGTTTCGTAGAGTCATAGAGGTACGAACCTATTCTACAGATGAGGATAATCAATGATATCCCGCAATAGTCATCACCGTCAACATTTTCTCCCACGAAGCGCTCCGCTGCGGAAACCCTGCGCGTCGCGGCTAACCAATTATAAGCGCGAAAACTCGCGTGCGGGAAATACGCTCGGCTGCGGTTGCCATTTATAAATATCATCGAATGGATCGATGGGTCGCGGCAGCTTTTTCCAATTGAAATCCGCAAGGTTCGATTGCGTCGTGCCCGGGGTGTCGACGCGGATGAGTTGTTTTCGCCACGGGGCGAAGAATTGAAAGTTGCTGGCCGTTTTGACGACCACGAGTTTTGCGGCGGCGACGTCGATGCCCAGGTGTGTATACAACACCGGATGATTGATCGCAAAACTGCGGTTGTCGAGCAGCACGATGCGGACCGCTCCACATTCGATGAGAGCCGTGTGGCCGATCTGACAAACGCCGCGGTCGGGAAGTTCGACGGCCACGCCTTCGGAAAGGGCGGCGACGCGACCGTCGACCTGCACCGGTTGACTGAAGAGGCAATCGTTCCGACCGCCGACCGGTATCGAGATCGACGATGAAACTCCCGCCGCGAACGCCTGTGCGACGGCTTGGTCATCGACGACGGGAATCAACGACAGACACGGGATCTGTTGCGCGATCAGTTCTCGCAGCAATGTTGTGTTGTCGCCCGGTGCGCCGCCGTAGACCGAGTCGCCGGTGTCGGAGAGGATTACCAGTCCTGCTTTGGCGTGGACGGCTTGTGCGACGGCTTCCGCCGGCGGGACGCGTTCTGAGCGCCAAAAATCTTTTCTCATTTCAAATGCGAGAGTTGCCATTTCGCCAGAAATCTGTTTCGCCAGTTGCGGATCGCCGTCGGTATGCACGACGACGGCCCAGCCTCCTTCGGCGACGTCGAGCCACGGTTGCATTGGATACGGCGACACATCGAGCACACCCGGCTGCCGTTCGAACTCGCGGGCGCGGTCGAACCAGGTTTTCATCGGACCGGCCGCCGTGAGGAACTGATCCTGTGGCGTGATCATCGGAATTTTTTGCCATGCTCGCATCGGTGAAATCTCTCCCGCGAGCAGACGAAACATCAGCCGCGCCGCCTTACGACCGGTTTCGATCGGAGAATGCGGCTGCGTTTTGTGACCCACGAGCAGATCGGCGTGCCGCATCATCTTCGTTGTGACGTTGGCATGATGATCGAACGGCACGACGATAGGAACGTGCTCGCCGACGATGCGGCGGACTTCTTCAAGAATGATCCCCTCGACGTCGTCTTCGGTTTCCGTCGCCGCGGCACCGTGCAGCGCGAGAAACACGGCGTCGACCGGTCCCGCGGCTTGCAAGCGGTCGAGCAGTTCGGTCTTCAGTCGTTCGAACGTCTCATCAAGAATCGCCCCGCCGGCTCCGCCCCACGCGCGGATGAGGCCGACGAGTTCGACCGATCGCGATTGCTCTTGGGCGACGTCGAACAATCCGCCAAGCGGCCCGGCACCGCGCATGCGGTCGATCACGTCGTCGCCGAAGAACAAACCGTTGGCTGCGAATTCGGAAAGATCGGCCCGCAACGGCGAGAACGAATCGGTCTCCTGCCCCAGTTCAGCGACGGCGATGCGCATAGACAGACACTCGCGGGATCATTCTTCGTATACGACGTTATTTTCAATCGTCAACACGAACGAGCGAATTATCAACGGCAATCCCACTCGAACATCAATCGCCAAAAAGATAGAGTCGATTTCAAAGTCAAAATGTGGAACAAACCAGAACCAACTCGTCGCTCGTGATGCAATTTTTCCGTTCACTTTTACCGTTTCGAATCCGAAACCTCGCCCGTTGTATTCGATAACGTAAGATTTGTCGCCGATATGAACATCAACGACTCGTCTTAACCACGATTGCTCAACGTCATTCACTTGCATCGGTGAATTCCCGTGAGATCGAATTCCATGACAAATTGACTTGTGAATTGATCACGACACCGCTTCTACTTCGAAGCCTTTGCGGTATTCCTTCGTCACGAGTGTGTTCGCTTCGTCGGAGTTCGTGAACTTCAACTCGGCGGCGTCCCATTTCAGTTCTTTGCCAGGGAGGCGGGCGGCGATGTTGCCGAGTTGCACCGTCTCCGACAGCGGGCCGGCGTAGTGGAAGCCGTCGCTGGTCTTCTTGCCTTCGAGGGCGGCGTCGACCCATGTGTGCCAGTGGCTGACGCCGGCGATTTCGGGAATCTTGTGATTCACGAACTTCGCCTGCGGATAAAGCACCGGGTAACCGACGTGCGGCAGAATCATCACCCCCTCTTCGCCGATGAACATCGAACCGGCTCCCGGCAGGTCGACGCCGTCGGGAAGCTGCGCGAGTTCGCGCGGCGGTTTGAGTCCCCCGTCGCGCCAGACGATGCGAATCGTCTCGCCCGTGGTGCGGTCATTGCCGGGGAAGACGAAGGTGACGGTCTCGGGACCGGGCCAGACTTCGTTTGTTGTGCCGTCGTTCTCGGCATGGATGCTGATCGCCGCGGCGACTTCGAGAGCGCCGAACACCGGGTCGAGAATGTGGCAACCGAAGTCACCCAGTGCTCCCGAACCGAAATCCTGCCAGTCGCGCCATTTGAACGGGTGATACACATCGGCGGCATAAGGTCGCATCGGTGCGGCGCCAATCCAAAGATCCCAGTTGACGTTTTCGGGAACGGGAGCCGGTTCCGGTCGGTCGGTGCGGTTGTTGTACTGACGGCCCTGCACGCCGACCCACGAATGGACTTCCTTCACTTTGCCGATCGCACCGTCGTGAATCAGTTGCACGCCCCGGCGATATTCGGCGTTCGAGTGAATCTGGTTCCCCATCTGGGTGGTGACGTCCATCTTCTCGGCCATCAGCCGCATCTGCCGTGATTCCCACACGGTATGTGTCAGCGGTTTCTGACAATAGACGTGCTTGCCCATGGCCATCGCCCGCATGGCGGCAGGGGCGTGCATGTGATCGGGAGTCGAGACGATGACCGCATCGAACGTGTCACCGAGTTCGGCGTACATTTCGCGGAAGTCGGCGAAGTGTTTGACGCCGGGATAGTTCGCATCGACCTTGTCGAATCGCGTGGTGTCGATGTCGCAGAAACCGACGAACTTCACTTTGGCATGGGTTCCGACGCTCGACAAGTCGGCCCAACCCATGCCGTTGACGCCGATGCAGGCGACATGCAACTCTGGCTTAAGGTTCGCTGCCTTAAGAATCGCCGGTGCCGCGAACGCCGCGGCGGCGACTTGTACCGATCGTGCGAGGAATTGTCGACGCGCCATTCGTTTTTGGGTCATGATCGAGGCCTTTACTTTGAAGTCGCTGTGAAACGAGAAGTACGAGTGATTGAGTTTGAAGTAAGATCTTGGGAGGACAGGTTCCCCCCTGCCAACATCATATCGCCAGACCTTTATGATAACCATTTTTCTTGCGAATGTCAGTTATGGCAGCAGAAATCGCCGCGACGAAAACATCGCCAAGAATGCATTGACTCATCAATGAATGCCGATATATGATAGGGGCTTACGCGAATGGGGTTCGGCTTTCTACCTTCAGGGAACAATTGATGCTCTCGATTCTGGGCCAACCGTCGGCGAACTTCTGCGATCGGCAATCGCGGCGTCATTTTTTGAAGATCGGCGGACTGTCGCTGGGCGGATTGGCGCTGCCGCAGATTCTGCGGGCCGAACAAGCATCGGAGGCGATGCGAGGCAAGACGCTGTCGCACAAAGCGATCATCATGATCTACCTCTCCGGCGGGCCGTCGCATCAGGACATGTACGATTTGAAGATGGACGCCCCGGCCGAGATTCGCGGCTCGTTTAAGCCGATCTCGACCAATGTGCCGGGCATCGACATCTGCGAACATATGCCCCGCTTAGCGAAAATGATGGACAAAGTCGCGATCATTCGGTCGCTGTACGGTTCGCCCGATCAACATGCTTCGGATACCTGCTTGAGCGGTTATCCGATCGGTCCCAAAGGTCGGCAAGACGATCACCCGTCACTCGGTTCGGCTCTGTCGCGGCTGCATGGTTCGGTCGATCCGGCGGTCCCGCCGTTTGTCGGATTGACGACGAAGACCGGCCATTCCCCTTATTCCAATCCCGGTTATCCGGGATTTCTTGGCCTCCCGTTCGCTCCCTTTCAACCCGACAGCGAAGGGATGGCGAACATGCGGCTGAACGGCATCACGCTCGATCAACTCCGCAATCGCCGGGATTTGCTCGCCAGTTTCGATTCGTTTCGACGGCAGATCGATGCCAGCCCGCAACTGCGCGGCGTCGACGCCTTCACCGAAAAAGCGTTCGACGTGCTGACGTCGAGCAAGCTGATCGAAGCCCTCGACCTCGAACGCGAAGACCCGGCACTCCGCGATAAATACGGACGCGGCAGCGCCGACCCGGCGTTCGGCGAAGACGCCGGACCGCATTGGATGGATCAATTCCTCATGGCGCGACGGCTTGTTGAAGCGGGCGTCCGCTGCGTCACGTTGTCGTTCGGCAGTTGGGACCGGCACGGCGGAAACTTCGAACGGCTGCCGACGCAGCTCGACAAATTCGATCAGGGGATCACGGCTCTTGTCGACGATTTGCATTCCTGCGGACTCGATCAGGATGTGAGCGTGGTCGCTTGGGGCGAATTCGGCCGCACGCCGCGAATCAACAAAGACGGCGGACGCGACCACTGGCCGCAGGCGTCGTGTGCGCTTCTGGCGGGCGGCGGCATGAGAATGGGACAAGTCATCGGCTCGACGAACCGGCTCGGCGAAGTGCCGCAAGACCGGCCGATTCATTATCAGGACGTGTTTGCCACGCTGTATCGCCAACTCGGCATCGACGTCGCCACGGCGACGATCCCCGATCACAACGGCCGCCCGCAGTATTTGCTCGACCGCCGCGAACCGATTCGCGAGTTGATTTGAATTGAAGATTCCTCGTTCCCAAGCTTCGCTTGGGCACGCACGTCTTCGCAGTTCCCGCTGCGCCGGGCGGGCAAATCGCTCCGCTCCGGAAACCCTTTGCGTCGCGGCTAAACTTCAATCCGGCACGGCGAACTTCTGCACGCGATGATTGTACGTGTCGACGACGTACAACTCCCCTTTCGAATTCACCGCGACGGTGTGCGGGGCGTAGAACTGGCCGGGTTCGGTTCCCTGTTCGAAGCCGAAGCCGCGGAGATATTTCCCGTCGCGGGTGAACTGCTGAATGCGGCCGCCGACGCAAGCGATCCACAAGCGGTCTTTGTGATCGACGCAGATGCCGATCGGTCCGATAAGCTTCGCGGGAAAGGCCGTGAAGAAGCCGCCGAAGCTGCCGGGGCGGTCTTCGTTGTCGCCCCACGCGGCGAGCGGTTTGCCATCGGGAGCGAACTTCTGAATCCGTCCCACCGAGGCCTCGGTCGTGTAGAGAAAACCTTCGCTGTCGACGGCGATGAAATTCGGTCCGCCGACGCGCGACTTGGGGTTCGTGTTCCCGCCGAATTGTCCCGGTTCGACGCCGTATTCGCCCCATTTGAAGAGGAATTTTCCCTCCTTGTCGAAGACCTGCATGCGGCGATTGGTTTGATCGGCGACATAGATTTTCCCGTTGGGATGCACGACGAGCCCGCCGGGCCAATTGAGCTGGCCGTCTTCACTGCCGGAACTGCCGAACTCGCGGACGAATTCTCCCGATTGCTTGTAAACGGTGACGCGGTCGGGCGTCCTCTCCGTGTTCTTGCTCGAGGAGGGAAAATGCGTGATGTACAGCAACCCCTCCACGTCGATCGTACATCCGCCGGGATTATTGAGCACCGGAAAATGACCGAGCAGTTTTCCGTCGGCATCGAACTTCTGCACGCGGTTGTTGTAGTGATCGCAAACGAAAACGTCATCGTCGGCGCTAATGGCGATGCCGATGGGGATGTTGAACTCCCCCGGTTCGGTTCCTTCGGAGCCCCAGGTCAGCACAAATTGTACGTCGGCAAGCGGTGGTTGATCTTCGGCAAACGTCCACGCGGGAATGAACAACGCACCGAAGACGAAAAAAACGACAGCGGATCTCGATGCGAACATAACCGGCCTCATTGTAGCGATGACGTCGACGACCGATCGCGCTCGTACCAGCACCAGAGCCCGTATACCGGCAGTCCGATCGCCGTCAGAAGCAACCCCATGACCCCTTCGAACGGCTGGCCGACGAAGACATAATACAAGAACCACGCATAAAACAGCAGATAGACGATCGGAACGACCGGATATCCCCACGTGCGAAACGGCCGGTCCCAATGCGGATGCCGGATGCGGAGCACGATGACGGCGGCGACCGCGAGACAATAAAAAATGCTGGCGCTGAATGTCACGTAGTTTGTGAGGATTTCGAAAATCGATTTCCCTTCGAGCATTTTCAGGTTTTCGACGAGCACGCCGGAGACGACCACCAGTCCGATCGCCATCACCGCTTCGACGACGATCGACACCGCCGGCGTGCGATAATCGGCATGGACTCTCCCCAACGAACGGAAGAAGGCGCCGTCGCGTCCCATGGCAAACGAAATCCGCGGCCCTTCGAGAAAGTTGCTGTTCACGCCGCCGAACAGGCTGCACATAATCACCCCCGAGATGGCGGCGACGCCCCAGTTGGCCCACTTTTCACCATAGCCCGAGAAGAGTTTGTGCATCATCGCTTGCGGCACGGTTTCGCCGGCGGCGACCATTTCTTCCATCGTAAGCACGCCGTGATACGCGCAGTTCGCGCCGACGTACAGCACCACGAGAATTCCCATGCCGATGAACATCGACAGCGGCACGTTGCGCTGCGGATGATGAACCTCTTCGGCGATCGGCGTGACGGCGTGCCAGCCGTTGTAGGCCCACATCACGGCGAGCAGGGCCGCCGCGTATTGCGTCGACCAGTCGGGACTGATCGGAGTGGTGGTCGATTCAAACGCCGACGTGGAAACGCCCGGTTCGCCCCCCATCGTCATCGCGAACGGCAGCAGCGATATGACGGCGAGAAATCCGGCTTTGATCACGGTCGTCACCACCTGCACGCGGCCTCCCCAGATCACGCCGCGCACGTTAATCCACGCCATCGCCGCGATGAGGACGGATGCGCTGAAAATGCTGACGACCGTGGGGACGGACTTCATGCCCATCGCCCCTCCCACCGCGCCGACGAACGCGACCGCGAGCGCCCCGATCGACGCCGGCGTGCCGAATACGAATTGACTCCAGCCGAACAGAAAAGCGATCGCGTTGCCGTACGCTTCTTTGAGGTAGACGTACAAACCGCCGGCGCGCGGCAGCATCGCGGCCAGTTCGGAAAAGCAGAATGCTCCCAACAGGCAGATGGCGCCGGCGAGAATCCAGGCGGAGATGATCGTGGGAAAATCGCCGACGTCGGCGGCGATGCGGCCCGGTTTGACGAAAATTCCCGAGCCGATCACGTTGCCCACGACGACCGCCGACGCGGTGCCGACTCCCAGGGCTCTTAAGAGTTGGGGAGAGCCGTCGGACGGCAACTCCGGGGGAAGAGATTCTGAGGACTGCGACACCGTGGACTCCCGAGGAGATAGGTTGAGCCGTTTTGCCGATGCTCGATTCGCGAGGAAGAGGACCAACGACTCGACGGACGGCCGTTTAGAACGTCGGACCCGATGAACTCCCCGAAGAAGCTTCGCCCTGCCGGCGCGGCGTTTCGCCCGAGACTTCCAGCGTCTGCAGGCTCAATTCCCATGCTTCTTCGAAACGCGTCCGCTGATCGGCGTTTTGCGGCACGACCAGCACGACGGCAACGCGAATGTCCTGCATCTGGTGCAGGTAGATGGAAATGGCATACGGTTCGTCCGAGAATTTGCCTTCGGAAATCTTGCTCGTAAACGTGAAATTCTTCGGAACGACATATCCCTTGCCGCGCGGATATTTTTCGTTGTCCCAGTCGTTCTCTTGCAGGAAAATTCCCAGAGGACCGGTGACGGCGTCGGCCGCGGTCTGATGAAACGTCGTGGCCTTTTCGACGGGGGCGTCTTCGAGCCAGATCTCCCAATTGCTGCAAAGGTAGAGGTAACAGGGGAGTTGTTTCGAGCCCTCCGCCGTCCGCGTCTCGACTTCACCATGCCACGCACCGACCAACCCCGGCAGCGCGACGTTCATGAATGCGGGCTGACGGAAATCTCCCTGGTACTCGGGATTGGGAATCATGTTCCCCTCGGCGTCCTGAATTTCCGCCGGAGGGGGCAATGGATAGGAGGTCAGCACTTTCGGGACGCGAAATTTAATTCCCGGCCCCGTCCACGGCTTGGCGAGGAGTTGATCCTGCCGATCCTGGAATTCGAACCAGTGAGCGGTTTCCGCCAGCCGTTGTTCGTATTGCTCGGAACCGCACCCGAGGCAACTCAACAGCAGAATCAAGGCACAGGCGTAACCGCGCCGCGGGATGCTGTTTCTCGCACTTGTCATTTGCCGTTCCCTTTGTTCAATCGCCCCTGCCCTTTGCAGCCCGTTGAAAAATGATGAAATGCGAGATTTCGGGTGGCACGGACGGCTCGTCCGCCCGCGTTTTTCAAAGATCCACGGTTCACACTGGCGGGCAAGCCGCCAGTGCCACCCATTTTTCAACAGGCTATTAGCCCGTTTCAACTGTCAACTGTCCATTCAACTGTCAACTGTCCATTGTCAATTATCAATTATTGTCATTCTTCGCTGCGATACCGCACGTCGCCGGCGACGAGCACAATCTTGGCACGACCGGTGACTTCCCAACCGCCGAACGGCGTATTGCGGCTCGCCGAGCGAAAGCGTCTCGGTTCGATCGTCCACTTCGCGGCGGGATCGATCAGCGTGATGTCGGCGTCTGCGCCCGGCTTGAGCGTCCCTTTTTCCAGTCCCAGAATTCGCGACGGATTGACCGTCAGCTTGCTGATCAGTTCCGGCCAGGTGAGATGACCCGGTTCAATCAACGTCCGCACGCACAACGGCAACAGCGTTTCCAGCCCGATGATGCCGAACGGCGACAAGTCGATTTCGCAGTTCTTTTTTTCCTCGGCGATCGGTTGATGATCGGAACAAATCGCGTCGATCGTGCCGTCCTTTAAGCCGACGATCAAGGCGTCGATGTGATCCTGGCTGCGAAACGGCGGATCGATTTTGCAATTCGGATCGAACGACCGCATCGATTCGTCCGTCAGCGCCAGATAATGAATCGCCACCTCGGCGGTCACTTTCACGCCGCGGGCTTTGGCCCGGCGAATCTGCTCAACGCTGTCCTTAGTCGAGATGCACATCAGATGCACCCGTCCTTCGGTCATCTCCGCCAGCGCGATGTCGCGTCCCACCATAATGTCCTGAGCCGCCGCCGGCATCCCCTTGAGCCCGAGCAGCGTCGAGTTAAATCCTTCGTGCATCACGCCGCCGGTGATCAGTTCCGGCACTTGCGGGTGATTGAGAATCGGGCGATGAAACATCCGCGTGTATTCGAGGGCTCGCCGCATGATTTCGGCATTGGCGATCGGACGTTTGGCATCGGTAAACGCGACCGCTCCCCCTTCGACGAGCTGGCCGATTTCGGCGAGTTCTTCCCCTTTATTATCTTTCGTGACGGCTCCCAGCGGGAAGACGTTGCAGCGGCCGATCCGTTCCGCCTGACGCATGATGAACTCCGCGGCGGCGCGGTTATCGACGACGGGATCGGTATCGGGGAGACAGGCGACGCTTGTAAAACCGCCGGCGACGGCGGCCGCGGTTCCCGAGGCGGTCGTTTCATCCTCTTCGAAACCGGGCTCGCTGAGGGCGACGTGCAAATCGACGAAACCCGGGCAGACGATTAAGCCCGTCGCGTCGATCACTTCGTTGGCCAGCGACGCCGCGCCGTCCATGCCCACGATGCGCGTGTCGCGGATAAACAGATTGCCGACCCGATCGAGGTTCTGGCTGGGATCGATAATGCGGCCGCCGCGAATGAGAATCGTGCGCATCAGTTTCCTCCCTGCGCCGCGACTTGCAGCACGTTCTGCGACGTCTGATGCAACAGATACAAACACGCCATGCGGATCATCAAACCGTTCGTCACCTGATCGATAATCACCGAATTGGGCCCGTCGGCGACCGCGGGGGTGATTTCGACACCGCGGTTGATCGGTCCGGGAGCGAGCACGAGAATATCTTTCTTGGCCCGGCGGATGCGAGAGGCATTCATGCCGAACAGATGTGCGTATTCGCGAATCGACGGGAAGAACGCACTCCGCTGCCGCTCGAACTGAATGCGGAGCAGATTGAGGCAATCGGTTTCGGGGAGGATGTCGTCGAGATTATGCGAAACTTCGACGCCGAGTTTTTCGACCTGCTCGGGAATCAGCGTCGCCGGTCCGCAGACGATTACGCGGGCTCCGAGTTTTTTCAGCCCCCAGATGTTCGAGCGGGCGACCCGGCTGTGCAGAATGTCGCCGACGAGCGCGACCGTTTTCCCCTTCAAGTCGCCGCGATGCTCGCGGATCGTAAAAATATCGAGCAGCGCCTGCGTGGGATGTTCGTGAGTCCCGTCGCCGGCATTCAGAATGCCCGCCTTGAGATGATGCGTGAGCAGATGCGGCGCCCCCGGCGAACTGTGCCGCACCACCATCAGCGAAACTCCCATCGCTTCGATATTGCGCGCGGTGTCGACCAAACTTTCCCCCTTCGACAGACTGCTGGCGGCGGCGGAGAAATCGATGGTATCGGCGCTCAGCCGCTTGGCGGCGAGACTGAAACTCGTCCGCGTGCGCGTCGAGGGTTCGAAGAACAGATTGGCGACGACCGTCCCCGACAGCGCACCGAGTTTGGTTTCCCCCTCGGCGGCAAGGCGTTTGAACTCCGCCGCCTGATCGAGAATCGCCGTGATTTCATCGGCGTCGAGTTGCTGCAAGCCCAACAAATGACGCTTCGTCCAGCCCCGCGGGGTCGACAGTTGCTTGTCGGACGAAGTTGTCATTTCTCGTCGTTCCCAGTCGATTGTGTGTACACGTTCGGCGTCCGCACCTTTGTCCGATCTTAACGTCCGACGGGCCGGTGATCAATCATCGCCGAGGCAATACAACATTTCCTGGCGCCGATCGCCCTGTTGTTCCGCGACGCGCATATAGATGCGGCTGCCGCAAAACGTCGGTGTGGCGAACACCTCGGTACCCAGTTGATTCTTAGCGACCAGTTCGAACTTCGCCGGATCGGCCTTGAATACAGAGGTCTCCCCCGCTTCGTCGGTCGCGAAGATGTGTTCGCCCACCATCACCGGAGACGCACTGAAGGTTCCTCCGAGCCGTCCCTTCCACAACTCCTTGCCCGTGGCGGCTTCCCAGCACATGGCGACCCCCGCGTCGGTCACGCCGTAGAGCGTTCCTTCGTGGATCAGCATCGACGGGACGTACACGCGCACGTTGTTCTCCCACACGACCTCGCCGGAACCATCGGCGCGGACGGCGGACATATGATTCTTGGGATAACCGCCGCTCGTCAGAATGATGTTTCCATCGGTTACGGTCGACGTAACGCATTCCGTCGTGGCCCCGGCGACCTCCCACAGTTTGTCGCCGGTGAGCGGTGCGAAACTCGCCACCAGATTGCAGCCCGTCAACAGCACCTGATCGCGTCCCGCCGCGTTCAAGATGATCGGCGAGGGATAGTTCGGCGTCGCAGGCCGGCCATGCCGCCAGACGACGTCGCCCGTGGCGCGATTCAGCCCCGCAATCGCGCCGCCCCCTTCGCCCTTGCTGTCCGCGCAAACGATCACCAGCGAGTCGTAGATCGCGGGTGACGAGCCGTATCCCTGATGCTCGACATAATCGGTAATCTTCTGTTGCCAGAGGATCTCGCCGCCGCGGCTGAGGGCCGTCGTGTAAACCGCTCCCCGGTTCAGAAAGTTAATGAAAAGCCGCTCGCCATCGCAGGCGATGGTGCTCGAAGCCTGCGACGATTTTTGGTTCCCCTTGCGTTCGATTCCGCCGTCGTGCACGAGGGTCTGCCACACTTGTTTGCCGGTGAGGCGATCGAAGCAGAGCACAAGTTGCCGATCGGCCTGTTCGTCCGCCGTGGCGAGAAATACTTGTTCGCCCACGACGGTCGGCGACCCATGACCGCGTCCGGCGACGGGAGCCTTCCATAACACATTCTCGGCGGCGCTCCAGCTCAAGGGGAGATCCTGATCCGCCGCCGCAATCCCGTTACGCCCCGGCCCGCGCCACCAGGGCCAATCGGTCGCTTCGAACCGAACGGGACTCGGCTTCGGTTCGACGGCGAACAGATGCGATGCGACCACACTGGTGAATAGGCACGCAGCGAGTGAGTATTGAAACGCTTTGAACATAGCGGACTTTCTGGGATGGAAGACGTCGTTGGAGCTTTCGTGCGATTATACTGGAGAGACGAAGAACTGTCATTGCCGACATCGACAACCGGTCGTTCACCGTCCAGACGTAAACGGGCTTGTCTTTCTGATGTGCCGCGCGAATAAACTGTGGCGTTGCCAGCTTCGTGCTGACCGCCAGAAAAGATCGCGCAAGACGGTTCTATACATGAAAATTACACCGACGAACGAGAATAGGATTTGATCATCGCATCGAGCACCACGAGCGGGGCATCGCCGACTTGACGCAACGTGGCCGTCAATCCGGCGGGGATGCCGAAGTGATCGCGAGCGCGAACTTCGCGCTCGATGCCGTCGATCGACACGGTCGCCGTCCCGCGCGCAATCGACACGGCACGAAAGGCATCGACGGGAAATGAGTAACCGAAACCGTTGATGCGCGAGAGGCTCAGTTCCAGTCCGCCGCTGCCGCCGCGGTTCGTGACGGTATACGGAATGAGCGTTTTGCGAAAGTTCGACGTCAGTTTCGCGGCACGTTCGATTTCGCGTTCGAGGTAGATCATCTGGCTGAAACGCACGCTGTCGCGTTCGACCCACGTCAACGTTTCGACCGGCTTGAGGCTTTGCTCCACGTCGAGAAACACTCCCCAACCGGCGTGTTCGAGCGAACCAAAAATGAACGGCACATGATGCGGCGTCTCGCTGGTGTTCACCCAGCCGTGATCGGTCTCCGGCGGGATCGGCATCGCATAACCGTCATCGACTTTGGCCCGGTAATCGCCGAGCACCGTCACGCCGTGAGTCGGTTCGTAACCGAGATGAATCTCGACGCCGTGATGATGCCGATGCGTCGGCACGTTCCGCTCGTCGCCGGCGAGCCATGCCAGGTTCCACGAATGATGGTCGCCGTACACGAGCGGCACGATGGTGATCCCCAATCCCGGCACGACGAACCCCGCCTGTTCGGGGGCATGGGTGTCTTGCATCACATGAATGCCGCACGACGTGGTGATCTCTTCGATGATGGATCGAAACCGATCGGCGATCGCTGTTAACCGTGCGTCGTTCGACTCGCGACATTCGGCGGAGAGCGAATCGAGCACCCGGCGGATCTTGCGGTCGTAACGATGGATCGTCGATATCACGGCGCGAAAGTCGTCGGGGATCGGTTCGGTCGACTGGCTCGCGAGATCTTCGAGCGTCTCGACCGTCCGTTGACGCAGAATTTTCGCGATCGGCGTCGCTGCGGGACACGTTTCGAGCGCCACGCGCGTGGCGTGAAACGTCCCGATCACATGCAGCCGAAACGCATAACTGTAAAGCCGCGCGAGTGTGATGTCGCGTTGTTCGATCTCGCTCGGATTGCGATTCTGCTGATGACAGCGAATCGCCTTGTCGACGACGTGCGCATAGTTTTCGTGGGTTTTCAAAGGTCCAGAGTCCAGATTTTTTTGGTTAGCCGCGACGCGCAGCGGAGCGCTAGCTTTTTCTCAATGCTAGCGCTCCGCTGCGCAAAGCCTGCGCGTCGCGGCTAAACGAATTACACGATCAGCGGTTCGATCACGTGCGCATCGTACACGTCAGTGAGGCGTTCGTCGCGGCCGTTGAGGTTGTACGTCACTTTGGTGTGATCGAGGCCGAGTTGATGCAGAATCGTGGCGTGCAGGTCGGCGACCATCGTGCGGTTTTCGACGGCGTGATATCCGAGTTCGTCGGTCGTGCCGTAGGCCTGGCCTCCCTTGATGCCGCCGCCGGCCATCCACACGCTGAAACCCTGCTTGTGATGATCGCGGCCGTCGCCCGACTGGCTGACCGGCGTGCGGCCGAACTCGCCTCCCCAGACGATGAGCACGTCGTCGAGCATGCCGCGCCGTTTCAAATCTTTGATAAGTGCCGCGGCGGGTTGATCGGTCTTCTCGCAGCAGCTTCGCGTCGCCGCCGCGTTGTTGGCATGGGTGTCCCAAATTTGTCCCGCGACGAAAATCTGCACGTAGCGCACGCCGCGCTCGACCAGCCGGCGGGCGATGAGACACCGCCGGGCATAACTGTCGGTCTTGTCGCCGCCGATGCCGTAGAGCGACTGTGTCTCGGCGGTTTCCTGCGACAGATCGAGCGCTTCCGCCGCGTGCATCTGCATCCGCCCGGCGAGCTCATAGCTGGCGATGCGGGCTTCGAGCTGCGGTGCCAGCCGGGGATGCTGCGAGAGATGATCGGCATTGATCGTCTTCAACAGTTCGCGCCGCAACCCGTCGACGTTCGCCGACACCGGCGTCGTCGGATTGAGATACAACACCGGCGTCCCGGTGTGACGAAAATGCACCCCCTGATACTTCGGCGGCAAAAAACCGCTCGACCAGTTTCGCGAACCGTCGGTCGGCAGCGACGAATCGTTCCGCAGCACGACGTACGCCGGCAGATTCTCCGTCTCCGAACCGAGGGCGTACGTGACCCACGAGCCAATCGACGGCCGGCCCGACACGATGCGGCCGGTGTGCATCTGCCAGAGCGCCTGCTCGTGATTGTTGTGTTCGCAGTGCATCGAACGGATAACGGCGATGTCGTCCGCACAACTCGCGACGTGCGGCATCACCTCGGAGTATTCGACGCCGCACTCGCCCGCGGGAAAAAACTTGAAGGGAGATTTCATCAGGTTGCCGTGCTGGCTGATCTTCACCAGATCGGTGAACGATTCGGGCAACGGCTGGCCGTCGCGTTTCGTCAGTTCGGGCTTGGGGTCGAGCAAGTCCATATGGCTCGGCCCGCCATGTTGAAACAACTGAATCACCGCTTTGGCCCGCGGTTTGTGATTCGGTTCGAGCGAGGCTGATGATGCGGAATGCTCGCCCCGTACGGCCGATTCGCCGAGCAAGCTCGCGAGCGCCAGCCCGGTGAAGCCTGCGGCGGTGCGCGAGAAGAGTTCGCGGCGATCGAGGAGGTGGTAAATGTGGCGGATGTGGGGTGACAGATGATGCATCGGTCAGGCTTTCATATCTTGCGTAGGGTGGTGTCGAGCGGCGTCTTCGCCGCGCTGACCCACCGTCTTCCTTACTGCCCGCGAAAGGGATTTTAACCGTTTTTCTCTGACGGAGATTAATCGTCCAAAATGGTTCTCTTGAGCGTTTCAATGCCGAAATCTGTCAAGAGCCGTTCAAGTGACGTTGCGGCCTCTTCGACGATGTCACGCTTGCATTTATTTAAGATCAAAACCGCGTTGTCGCATTCGCAGGGATAGGGACCATCTTCTTCAGGCGAAAGAAAAGGAATGGCCCAAAGTGAAGCAACGATATCTTGATCGTGCGACTCCATGACATTCCATTCAACGAACAATGTCGCATATCGGTCGTTTTTTGACGTCATAGGAATATATATTCTTGGTGATACATCATCATGAGTTCTTTAAATCCGAGCCACTCTTTCCTGGCCGCGAATGCGGCCGCAGCATGTAGCCGTGGGCGTCAGCCCACGGAATCGAGTTACCACGAATCGCTGAGCCGCGAACGCGGCGATAGCACTCTTGAGAACGGTCACCTTTCATCGAATTTCATACGCATGTCATTCGAACTCTAAGGCTACCGCCGCATTCGCGGCTCGCCATTTATAATGCCCTGTGTCCGTGGGCTGACGCCCACGGCTAAATGCTCTCGCGGCATTCGCCGCTGAAAACTATCCACATCCTAGTCTATGTATAAAAACTCGTTGCTATTCAGCAGCACCAGCGCGGCTTGTTGCCACGCGGTTTTTGCGGCGGCGGTGCGGCTTTCCGGGGAATCGATATTTCCTGTTTCGGCATGAATTTGTGCGGCCGCTTCGCTGATGAATTTCTGTAATGTCTCCGCTTCGTGTGCGTACGCCTTCCGCGAAAACAAAAGCTGATACACCGTCCGAATCCGCTGAGCGTCATCCGTCGCCGATTGCATAATTCGTTCGGCGAGAGATTGCGCCGCACGTTCGGCGAACGGGCCGTGCCACATCGCCAATGCTTGCAGCGGCACGATCGAACTGGTCCGTTCGGGGCAATTGACTTCCATCATCGGCGTGTCGAACAGGTCGAACATCGTCAGATGCTGGCTGCGGCGAATTATGACGTACACACTGCGTCGGCGGCCTTGCTCGTCGTCGGCGGTGATGACCGAACCGTCGCCGAGTTGCTGCACCGGAACCGGCGTGCCGAAGAATTGTTCGTTGAGCTGCCCCGAGACAGCCAACATGCTGTCGCGGATGACTTCTCCTTCATGCCGCCGCGGCGGCCAGGCGCCGAGCAAAATATTGTCGGGATCGGCCGCGGTGAGGGCCGGCGTCGTCGCCGACGATTGGCGATACGCGCTCGACGTGACAATCAATCGATGCAGCGCCTTCATGCTCCAGCCGGAGTCCATGAATTCGACGGCCAGCCAGTCTAGCAATTCGGGATGCGTCGGTTTCGCCCCGGCGATGCCGAAATTCGCCCGCGTCGAGACAATCCCTCGTCCGAAGTGATAGGCCCACAGCCGGTTCACCTGCACGCGAGCCGTCAGCGGATTCGCCCGATCGGTCAGCCACGCGGCGAACGCCTTGCGACGCCCCGACGTCTTATAACCTTCTTCCGCCGGTAACTCGTAACCGACCGGCGAGAGAACTTCCGGAACGTCGGCATTCACGACCGCTCCTGATTTGGTGTAATCGCCGCGAATGAGCACGTGAGCTTCGGAGACCGGTCCCTCCAGATCGCGGAGACCGCGAAGACTTACGATCTGAGCGCTAGCCTTAATCGACTCCTCGGCGGCGATGGCGGCATTCAGCGGTGCCAACTCCGTCTCAAACTTCGCATACCGCTTCTTCAATTCGTCGTCGGCAAGATTCGCCGACGGGAAGTGTTTTTCGATCAACTTTTTCTGGTCGTCGTTTCGCTGTGCTTCTACTCCAGCGACGGCGGCGAGTAATGCTTCGATTTGTTTGGCGTCGACGGCAGTTGACGCTCCGGAAACAACGTCGCGAGATTTCTTCTGTTCCTCCAAAAAATCCTTCGTCCGCTTCACGCGATAGCGACTCCCAACCTCGGCAATCGCCGCGTTGAGTTCGGCGATGCGAGCATCGGCCTTCTTCGTCAACTCTGCCTTGCGTGCTTGCTCCGATTCCGTCGCCAACGGAATGCCGCGTTCGATCGACGGCACCCAGCGCTGGAGGTTCGGATCGAGCGCCGGCAGCAGAATCGCCTGCAGCGAATAATAGTCGCGCTGCGACAGCGGGTCGTACTTGTGCTGATGACAACGCGCACAATGAATCGTCACGCCCAGAAACGCCGAGCCGACGATCTGCATTGTGTCGCTCATCACCTGATGCACTTCGTTGTCTTCGACATAACCGGGATACGTGGGATCGCTGGCGGTCCGCAGAAATCCGGTCGCCGTCAGTTGGCGGATCATCTCGGGAGTCAATTCATCCGCCTGCCGCCAGTTGCTGAGTTCGTCGCCGGCGAGTTGTTCGGTGACGAATTGATCGTACGGCAGATCGGCGTTGTGCGCCCGGATGACATAATCGCGATACCGCCACGCTTCGGGACGGACGCGGTCCGCCGCGAGATAACCGTCGGAGTCGGCATGTCCCGCGACGTCGAGCCAATGGCGTCCCCAGCGTTCGCCATAATGCGGCGAGGCGAGCAGGCGATCGACGAGTTTTTCGTACGCCTCGGGGGAATCATCGGCAAGAAACTCGGCGAGTTGTTCCGGTGTCGGCGGCAGACCGATCAGATCAAAATACAATCGCCGCGCTTGCGATTCTTTGGAGGCGTCTCCCTGAAACGCAAGACCATTCTCTTCGAGCTTCGCCAATAAAAACGCATCGATCGGCGTGCGGACCAGTTCGACATGCTGTACGGCGGGGACAGGCGATTTCACCGGCGGCTGAAACGACCAGAACCGGCGGTCTTCTTCCGTCACCCGGCTGACGGCGGCGGACTCTTCGAGCGGCGGCTCGGTTTCGTTTTTGAGTCTCGCGCCGGTGAGAACCCATTGTCGCAACAGGTGCGTCTGTTGTTCGTCGAGCGGTTCTTCATCGGGAGGCGGCATCTCGCCGCTTTCGATTTTTTCGAGCAGCAACGATTCGTCGGGCTTCTCGGGAACGATCGCCGTCCCGCTGTCGCCCCCTTTAAGAATCGTGAACCGTCGGCGGAGATCGAGTCCCCCTTCGAGTTTTTCGCCGCCGTGGCATTTCACGCAGCGGGCTTCGAGCAGCGGAGCAATGTCGGACTCGAACAGGATCTCGTTTTGAGTCTCAGCAGGGGGATCGGCGAATGCTGAGCGGTGGGATGGCCGATTCATAACCAGTGCCAGCCCCCAGAGTCCCAGCAAAGCAAAAATGACAGGAAAGCGAACGATCCGTATTTTCATTGTTGCTTCCGATCCCATGGCAAAATGCGGTATCCCAACCAGATCCATCCGTATTATTACTTATCACATAATGACTTGCAATTAATGTTTCAGGAAAATAATTCCGGCTGCCGTCGTCAATTTCACCGACCAATCTTGCTTCACCGCGTTAAAATTGCAATAATACATGTAGAAGCGTCGATGAATAGAGAAGAGATTCGACGTAAAAAAACCTGCAAGTGAGACGACTCCTCTGCTTCGCTTTTTAGCCCCCGGTCATTGACCGGGGGGGACTTGCGAACGTCGAACCCCCCGGCGACTCGCCGGGGGCTAAAAGAGGGTGAAGTCCCCACCCGACGGATGACCTGCCAGAAAAGGAGCACCCATGTTTCGCATCGATCTTGGACGCAGCGGCGAATATTGCGACGGCATGAGCCGTCGAAGTTTTGTGCAACTCGGCGTGGCCGGCATGGCCTCGGCGGGACTTTCGCAAGTCCTCCGCGCCAAAGCCTCCGCCGCGGAACAAACCGGTAACAAGAAAGACGTCTCCGCGATTCTGATCTGGCTGGACGGCGGACCGAGTCACCTCGACTTGTACGATATGAAGCCGCTGGCTCCCGCCGAAAATCGCGGAATCTGGAATCCCATTCCCACAAATGTGCCGGGAATGGAAATCACCGAACTCTTCCCGTTGCAGGCGCAGGTCGCCGATAAATTTTCGATCGTCCGTTCACTCGCCCACGGCACGGGGGACCATTTCGCCGGCGGCCACCGCATGTTGACCACAAAAAACATGGGTGTCAGCGGTGCGAACAGCGCCGGGAAATTTCCGTCGCTCGGTTCGATTATCGCCATGAAACGGGGGTCCCGCGAATCGGGGATGCCGCCGTATGTATCGGTTCCGGTCGCTTCGAGCATCGGGCTCGCCCCCGGTTACTTCGGCGGCAATTATCTCGGCGTGCAGTACGATCCGTTCCAGACCGGCGGCGACCCGAACAACGCCAATTTTCAGGTGCAGAATCTGAATCTCGCCCAAGGACTTTCGCTGCAACGTCTCGAAGACCGCCGTTTCCTGATGTCGAAGTTCGACCAGATTTCGCGCGACATGGACGGCAAGGGAACGTTTAACGCTCTCGATAAATTCGATCAGGAAGCCTATCAAATGGTCTCCGGCGAACGGGCCCGCAAGGCGTTCGACATCAACAGCGAAGACCCGCGGCTCCGCGATACGTACGGCCGGCATAGTTGGGGACAGAGCACGCTCCTGGCCCGCCGGCTGGTCGAAGCCGGTTCGACATTCGTGACCGTGCATTTCGGCGGCTGGGACCATCACTGGGATTTGAAAGCCGGAATGGAACGCTACCTGCCGATGGTCGATTCATCGGTCGCCGCACTACTGCACGATCTCGACCAGCGCGGTATGTGGGATTCGACAATCGTCATTCTCTGCGGTGAATTCAGCCGTACGCCGAAGATGAACGACGGCGGCAACGGCGGCCCTCCGGGGAGCCAGGGAACCCCCGGCCGCGATCACTGGGGAGCCTCGATGTTTTGCCTGCTCGGCGGCGGCGGCATCAAAGGGGGGACCATCGTCGGTTCGACCGACAGCAAGGGCTACGCCCCGAAAGACCGACCGCTGCGCCCCGAACACATCCACGCGACGATCTACACCGCGATGGGCATCGACCCGCACATGCACATCCTCGACCACCGCGGCCGCCCCAACCCGGTGCTGGAAGATCCGACGCCGATCGGCGAGCTGCTCGCCTAATCCTTCTCCCATCCCATTGGGAGAAGGTGGCCGCAGGCCGGATGAGGGCGCCTTTGGGTTTAGCCGCGACGCAAAGGGTTTCCGTAGCGGAGCGTTTCGTGTGCGATTCGGCGAAGCAGGAGCTTCGAAGACTTGCGTTCCCAAGCGGAGCATGGGAACGAGAGGAATTTCTGCCTCTTCTGGCCCTGGACTCTGGACCCTCAACCCTCGCCCCTCACACCATCACGTCGTGAATCGGCTTACCGGGGCAGATCACCTGCTCGCGGCCTTGCACGTCCTGCAGCGCCAACTCGGCGGGGACGCCCAGCAGATGATACGCCGTCGCCACCACGTCGACCGGAGCGACCGCGTTCGACGCGGGATACGCCGCATGGCGATCGGAGGTGCCGTAAACCTGTCCCCCCTTGATGCCGCCGCCGGCGAGCACCGTGCTGAAACAGTTCGGCCAGTGATCGCGGCCGTCCGCCCCCGCGCCGGCGTCGCTGTTCCGCTGACCGACCCGCGGCGTGCGGCCGAATTCGCCCGACCAGATCACCAGCGTCTCGTCGAACAACCCGCGATCTTTCAAATCGTCGATGAGCGCCGTGAAAGCCCGATCGGTCACCGGCATCAAGCGCTCTTTCAAATCGATGAAATTTCGGCTGTGCGTGTCCCAATACACGCTCACGTTCTTGATGCCGTCGTTCGGCCAGAAGACGGTGACGATCGGCACGCCGAACTCGATCAGCCGGCGGGCCTGCAACACCGATTGCCCGTGCGGATTGCGGCCGTAACGGTCGCGGAGTGCGTCCGGCTCGTCATCGAGCGCGAATGCTCGCTGCCCCGATTCCGAATTCAAAAGCTCGAACGCCCGCTGATAATGCCGATCCATCGCCGCCATCGGCGTGAGCTGTGACACCGCATACGGCAATTCGAGATCGCCCAACAACCGCCGCCGTTCGGCGAGCCGTTGGTCGTTCATGCCTGCCTGCAGAGCGAAATCGCCGATGCGGTAATCGGCCGCGCCGGGATCGGCGTCGATGGTGAAAGGATCATCCTGCTGACCGAGCCAGCCGGCGAACTGGCCGTGACTTTCCTCGACGAACCGCGGAACATCGTTCTCCAGCTTCGGCCGCATCGAAATGAACGGCGGCAAAGGATCGGTCCCGCGGCCGAGATGCGACAGCACCGCTCCGATATGCGGCCAATCGGCCCGCAAATCATCGACCGGCGGCGGAGCATGCCCCGTGAGCAAGTAACTCGTCGCCGTCAGATGATTGACGTCGCTATGCGTCACCGAGCGAATGATCGCTAGATCCTTACAGCGCTGCGACAACATCGGAAAATGCTCGCCGATGAACACGCCCGGCACGTCGGTCGCGATCGGCGAGAACTCGCCACGAATCTCCGCCGGTGCCTCGGGCTTGAGATCCCAAGTCTCCTGCTGAGCCGGCCCTCCCCACATGAAGAGAAAGATACAAGCCTTCGCCCGCCCGAACGAGCCGGCGGTTTGCGCGTGAGCGTTATTCTCGCGGCCCAGCAGTTGATTCCCCGCCAACCCCGCCAGTCCGGTGGCACCGACTTGCAGAAAGCGACGACGCAGCAGACGATCGACCTGCATCGGTGAAAGAGGACCATGCTGTGGAGTATAAATCGACAAAGGCAAGACCTCCCGGCGAGTGATTGTGTACGTTCTTTGATTATCGACGAAAGCGGGACGGATGTAAACCGGGAGACTTCGTACCCGACGGATTTCAGCGGCGAATGCCGCGAGAGCATGTAGCCGTGGGCGTCAGCCCACGGGAACGGG
>JBBECD010000135.1:0-24330 GCA_040881995.1 Planctomycetaceae bacterium | reverse complement strand
CGACAACAGCTTACCTATTCCCCGCAGATCGCGCCAGTGAAAATTGCCACACCCTTGGCAGAGGCCCGTGACGAACGTCATCACTTTCGAGGAGCCGGCGTCAGCCACGCGATGACGGCCGTCGTCGCCGTGCACCCGGCGAGAATCCAGATTAACAAATCATACGAACCGGTTTTCTCGCGGGTCGAGGCGAAGATCAGCGGGCCGAACGCCGACGCGAGCACCGTCATCATCTGCGCGACTCCCTGAATCTTCCCGAGATGAGCCCGGCCATACAAATCGGGCCACGCCGAAAAAAAGAGCACCGTCAACATGCCGCCGGCAATCGCGCTGACGGCGACATACACGATGACGTCGCTGTACGTCGTCAACCGCGTAAGCCATACCAGCGAACCGGCCAACATCAACAGTGCGATCGATAATAGGCGACTGACCGACAGATACAAACCTAAGAACCCGGCGAGCAGATTCGCCGCCACGCCGATGCCGGTCCCCCATGCCAGCGATTCGTAATAGACCTCCTTCGCGAAGCCCCGATCGACGAGAATCGATTCGTTAAACAGCGAGATTCCCGCGACGATCATGCCGTAGAGCGAAATGCTCAGCGAGCAAACCCAGAACATCGGCGTGCGCATCGCCTCCCGTGCCGTAAAATCGGCTTGAGCGAGTTTCTCCGATTGACCGTCGTCAACAGGCCGTTGCACCGGCAACGCCGGATCGCGGGCTACCCCTGTCAGCACGACGGCAAGTCCCAGCACGCCCCAGCCGAGCACCGACCAGAACGTCCGCCAATCGACGTCGGCGAATTCTCGCCCGATGAGAGCCGCGGCGATGAAGCCCGCCGCCATCAGCACCGAATAAATCGCCATCGGCAGACTGACACGGCGGCCGAACCATTTTCCCACGATCGAAATGCTGACGACCGACAAGGCGCTCTGCCCCAAGCCGCGCGTCAGCATGATGGCGACGAACAACATCATCAGCGACGTCGTCTCCGTCATCGCCAACACCACGCCGCCGAGGGCGAACATCACGACGGCCAATGTCCCGCGCGTCCCAAACCGGTCGATGCACGAGCCGATGCCGAGACAAAACAGCGACCCCAGCAACGTCGCCCACAAGTTGAACTGTCCATACGAGGTCCGCGTCAGATTGAACGTGGGATCATCCAGCAGCCGTTCGGTGATCATCCCCAGTCCGTGCGTGCGGCCCGGCAGCGTCGCCACCATCGCCAGCGCCGCGACGACGACCATCACCCAGCCGTAGGCACCCGCCGTGCGCGGCGGCGATTGAGCCGTCTCGATGTGATCAAATGGGGGTTGCGTCACTCATTTCCCTCTTCCACGACTCGATCGCGAAGGCAAACGATCGTTCGAAGCCTCCGCAAAGTCGCCGTTGTGAAAATCCAAGTGGAAGCTCATGGTGAGATTTCCTCCGGTCTCCCTGAAAAACTATTCGGCGTTGGTCGACGATTCCCCCTGCCAGAATGGATTCATCGACGATTGCATCGGCTGAATGAACCGTCCGCAATGGTCGCATTTCGTCCCGCCCGTTTCCAGTTCATAGAGGATGATTCCGAGCGCCGTGTTCCCCTGGCAAGTGGCCTCATCAACGATCTCGACCCCGGCGGGGTCGCAGCCCCGTCCTTCGTTCAAAGAGCGGCGGGGTTAACCCCCGCCGTCTTATCCGCGCCGTCTTCATCGAAAGACGGCGGGGATAAACCCCGCCGCTCAAGTTCCCTCCCCTCGCGTTCACTTCGGCTGCGACCCCGCAGGGATCGAAGGCAGACGATCGGCCGTTCTGAGCCGTAGGCGTCGAACACGGCGGCGGCGAGTTCGTCGTGAATCTGCTTGAGGACCGACACCAACCCCTGCTCGTGAATCGCCTGCTCCTTCGCCGACAGCGGTTCCCCGGTGCAGAGTTTTTTGAGGACGTTGTACATGCCGGTCGTTATTCACTCGACCCGCAAATCGATCCACAGGTGATGCAGTCGAAATGGCGATGGCATTATCGGTCGTTCAAATTCATGCTCCAAGCGGGTCACAGAGCGTTCATTCCAAGTATCTATCAGTGTGAGCGCGGGAAGGTGAATCCTTTGTGCTTCGTCATTAATCTCCTTGACGAGCTGTTCTCCCGCCATACTCTGCCAATAACCGACCATCGCGCCGCTGGGCATCGCCGCGCCATACCCCCATTTTGAATCTCGAAATCGAGCGACGCCATGACCGACGTAATTCAGGTTGAAAACCCAATCGGCACGTACGGACTTGCCGATGCGTTTACACTCGACAACGAACTGTTTGTTGCTTCGATGTGGGTCCGACTCGTACCTATCGCGGTAAACCCATTGAAAGTCGGGGCGCTTAAGTTCCCGCGCCGCACGCGTCGCGTCGCCAGAATCGGGTTGGTTATTGCACTCCGACACATGAGCAATTATTTCATTCGGAAATAGTTCACTACTGGCAGTCGACAGACAAAAGTACAAGCATCGGTTCAAGTCGACTTCTGATTCTGGAACCTCGGCCATGTCGCGGAGAAGCATCAAGGCGCGACCGAGAATCGCAAGACATCTTCGTTCGCGCTCTGCCCAAAAGCGACGCGAGGAGAGTCGCGGTCCATCCTCGCTCATAGCCAATCTCCTTTGGCATCGCATTCGACGTTCATCAAGTGCGTCAACGCTGATTCGGCGTCTTCACGAGCAGCGGTTCGCGTCCAGAATCGACGCTCGTTCCGCTTAATGAAGAGAATTTTCCGATCGCTGACATAACGGAAAAAGGTGTCGACGAAAATGTTGGAACCTTGGTCCACAAGCGAAGTGCCCTGAAGATCTTGCAAGACTCTCGACCAAGCCGTTGCGTTGCTTTGTGATGGCTCGGCAGAAGAATCGTCGGTCTTATAACGGGTAGTGAAACAGACGGCGAGCAGTGGCGCATGCGACGGCGGCGACACCACTTGCCACGCGAGTTCACCGTCCGGCGCTAATTCGGCATTCCATATTTCGAGAAATGTCCAGAGGTAAGCAGACAATCCCTCATCGGCAGGTGCCAAATCAGCCGCAGTGCCGGCGTTATGCGACGGACGAACTGCCCCCCGCAGTGATTCACCCCTGTGATGCTTGTAAAACAGGTCGAGGCCGAATGAGCACGTATCGTGGACCAGGTCGCGATCCGCTGTCGTGAGTTGGTACAGGTCAAAAATGGCGACGTCGAGATCATCTTCGAGCCGTTGCTGTTCGTTTGCTGATGATCGCTGAAAAGAGCCAGTTACGCGGGGTGATTCCTCAAGTTGTTCGAGCGCATCAACAATCTGTACGATCCGATTACGAAGCGATCCATTCACTGGTAGACGGATCGGCATATTCTCGACATCCGCCAAATGAATTTCGTCGTGCCAGAACCCCCACGAACTAGACGTCATGAAGTAGAAGTAGCGGGCTAGCGAGGACCAGAAGATACCGGTGATTATCGCCTCTTGCCATCGCGACAGTCCTTCGAAGCGCACGCCATGGATTGAGTTTCTAAAGGAATACGTCCTGGTTTCTAAGCGTGATACAATCACGCCGCCCCCCTTGATGCCTCGCGCAACGAGAAGGCGATGTCCGCTGTAGATGTCGCGGCATCCCTTTCTGTAGACATGGTCGGGAACGTCACGTAAACCGGCAAGAGGCATTCTATAGCGAACCAACTGGTTCGATGGCAGTTCGCTATATTCCTTGAGCCAATCACTCGATGTGCCGGACTTCGTTATTTCAAATCCGCGTCCCCGTCGCAATTTGACGCCCGTTAACACGTCGGGTAGCTGAATTAGGCGTGGATTAATGCACACTCTTCGAATAAGTGTCTCATCGCGATGACCGCCCCACCAATAGATCTTCCAAAGCCGCTCATCGGCAAGGCAATCACGTTGAAATAACCAATGCATATCACCGCGATTGAGGATTACGGCCTTTGTGTTCTCAATGGTCGCGGTCCTCTTGGCGGACCAATATTGAAACACGCTATCAGGTGTCGGCTCGCCGCTCTTGCGTTCAAATACGACCGACAAGAAGGGAGAAATTCCTTTTGCTTCGCGCTGTGGACCCGAGAAAAAAATCTGACGAACGTGTGCGAAATTGACGACGTGTTCAAGACGTGAATTCGACAACCAGACTCGCCGAAAAGCGCGACTCTTGGGGTGATCCTTAAACAGAACTCCAGAGGAAACCAGCAAGCCTGCCTTCCCGCCATCCTTGAGGATCTCTAGCGTGAGATGAATGAACGCTTGGGAGAGCTCTTTGTCGCCGACGGGACGCCCCTTTTTCGGATCACACCATTTCATCGTTACTGCGAGGGCATTTTGACCTTCCGTATCATTTTTTTTGGGATAACCCCAGGGGGGATTGCCAACAACGACATCGGCAGTGTCGGAACCGAAACGTTGCGTCACCTCTGGTAAACATGCATTCGAGATAACGTCGAAAGCGTTTGCAGGGAGAAGATTGCCCAAAAACTGCCCGCCAGGATTTTGCTGCTCGCGAAGGTTGCGGACTTCTTCGCATACCCATTTCAGGTACGGTAATCGCCGATTTTCATTTATTTCACGCGGCTCCTGGTAATGGAGATACGCCAGATTGAGGCTAAAGGCCGCGACGCGCACTGCCTCTTCATTGATATCGATACCGCCGATTTGCTCGCGAAGAATTCTTCGAAGCTGCGGCGCACTGACTCGCTTGTTTTGCTCCGTCCATAGGTGCCGCACAATCCGGCGAAACGATTCCACCAGGAAAATTCCCGAACCGCAGGCGGGGTCGACGACACGTGGTCTGGTTGCGAGGATCTCTGGCGTGAGTGTGCGATTGAGAACGAATTCGACAAGCGCGGGAGGCGTGTAATGCGAACCCTGATTTCGATCTTTGCCATTACGTTCGTTGTAGAACTCCTCATAAATCGCGCTGATCAATTCAATGGGGATGACATCGAAGCGGTAGGCAAAGAAAAACAGTTCCTGCTGTGCCGAGGTACTTCCCATTAGGAAGCCGCGAAGCTTATCGAGGTGGCCTTGCTGAATGCGGTCAAGCTCGTCTTTGTCAACAGGAAAGATGTCACCGTTGAAGTCTTCAGCCAATTGGTTGAAGAGCGCATACGTAAATTCTTTGTCTTGCAGCACTCGCAGGAATCGCAGATCCGACATCCTCGGTTCAAGGCCCGGAGCAGACGGCGGCCGACTGAGGAGCCGTTGCCACGACTTACGTTGAGAGGCGACACCTTCGAAATATGATGGCACAAGAACATCACGATCTTCCAGATACCGCACAAAAATGGCGCGACCGATTAACGAATGGAGATGACGGAGGTCGGGGCTCTTCTGTCCCACCGGGACGGAAAGAGAAGCCAATTGTTGGCGAACAGTTTTAAGATCGCGAATGAGAGCGCGATCCGCCCGATTCGCAGAATCGCGAAATCGATCATCGCCGAAGACAGCGCCTGTCTCAACGTGCTCCCGATGATACGCTGCAAGACGTGATTGAACCTCTGCAATTGACCGCGCGACGGCGAGCAACCGGTCGTCACTGTCAAGGTTTTCATCTGGCTTTGGCGGCGCCTTCGTCAAATCATATATTGCCAGATGACCAGGACTGGCGAGAAAGAGCAGTTGGGGCCGCGACATGCACCAAATCTTCTCGTACAGTCTTCTTAGTCGGTCCGAAGTAACGTCGTCCGTTCCGGCAAACACGACTACGGGTTCGCGTTCGACGAAGAATAATCGCTCCGCCCCAACCTGTGCGGCCAGTGATCGCCAATCGCCATATTCAACCCAACTCTCAAGATCGTCCAATTGGGGGTGCTGAGTCGCGGCGAACAATGCGCCCTCGTTAAATGCCAACTGCTCATACGCAGCATTGAGCATTTCATCTGGGGTGGCAAGACTGTTCGGCGGGCTCGCGCTCATTTCGAATCCATTTGGTGAAAACACCTCGGGCTCTTACTCATTAGTTCGGCATCATGATACACGGATTATTCAAGATAATTCCAATCTGCAATGAAATTCCACGAGCGCGTCGACGACGATGAGGAACGGGGGCCAGCCTTCTTCCGCCGGCAGGGCGCGGGCGTATTGTTCGGCCTGGCCTTTGGCTTTGACCATCGTGTCGTCCCAGCCTTTGGTGCCGCGGACGGCGGTTCCTTTCTTCTTCTTCGCTCCGACGAGGCCGGCGTCTTCGCGTTCGAGGTCGGTGAGTTGTTCGCTTCCTTGCTTCGGCGGGTGGCACGGTCGAACGGGGCTGCCACTCGTCGCATTGTTCTCTGATGTCAATCAGCCGTCGCTCTCTCAACCTCCCAACATGCTATCAAATTTTTCGGGTGCCACTGGCTCCGGCCAGTGCGCCTTTGGGTTTCCTCTTTCAATTCAATACATCAGCGCCGGGTGGCGTGGCTTTGGATTCATCTTTCAGAGAAGCCGGCGACGGGCCGTGAGTGAACGAAGGCCTGCCGAGCATGTGCCGGCGGTTTTTATCGTGCCATCAATCGTTGTGAAAGACAATACCAAAGGGATGGCCACCCGCCGGATCGGCGATGTTATTCCGTCTCGTCATTCCCGCGCATGCGGGAATCCAGGAAGAGCGCGAATACGACTGGGCTCCCGCCTTCGCGGGAGTGACACGCGGGGGAGCGGGAATGCGGGACCGGTCCTCATTGCAAACAACGCTGCACTTTTTAAACGAAGCCTACTTTCCAAACAGCGGTCCCTTTCCAAACAACAACCAACTTTCCCAACAGGGCTCGCATTCCCGAACAGCGATCCCACAACACGCGAAACCATCATCCCCGTATCGGTGCCTGGTTGCGTGCAACCAGGTCGATGGCGACCCGAGAACATCACCAGGGGGTCTTCCCGAACCCCAGATCCCGGTCCCCGAACCCCGATCTCCGAACTCGCCCGCGATTGAGTAATCCCCCCAAAGTGTTGTTTGAGCTTGTGCGGAGATAGGCGCAAAGTACGCGCGAAGTGTCGCTTTCGCGCCCGCGAGTGATGTTTTTGAGCGCGCGAGTGGCGGTTTTCCATGCATTTCGCGCGCGCATTTTGCTTTTTAAACAGCTTTTTTCCAAGCTGTCTGCTTTTTCAAAGCCCCTGATTTATCCATGTTTCACGCGATTTGTTTGAGAGTTGTCTTGTTTGATGATGGTGCGTGATTTTGGGTTGCCTGGTTTGCCTTGGCTACCGGAATTAATGGCAACAGAGGGGCTTCACCGACAAAAGTGGCCAAGTTTGAGCTGCGCGGGCGATGTGCGCGCAACCGCACTTTTGTGGAGACCGGCGAGGTGATCGCAAGCATCGACGGCGCAAGGGGTTCGATTCTGAACACGAAGTCCTTTGCGGCGGGGCTTTTTTTGCTCGATGACGCAAAAAGCGTTGATTTTCGTCGTTTTTTCATCGTTTTGCGCGCAACTTTCGCCATTTTGGGCCTTCTGCGCGCCTGTGCGCGCGGGCGCTTCCGTTCTCATGATGGAGGAAGGAGTTGCGACGCGTGTCGTGCGCGCGTTTTGCGCGCGAATTGCGCTGTGAGGCCTGAAATGGGGCATTTTTGCGCGAAAGTTTTCAAACGCCTTGAAACGAGGCTTGGGTGTCGATTATCTGGCCGTTTCGCGGGAAACGCTGGTATCGCCGCAGGGGGCGTTGATGGGCTCACCACCCTCGTGGGTCTTGCAAATCCTGGCGTCGATTTTGGGGACGATTCTGGGAGCAACTCGCCAGGTATCAGCAACCCTCAGAACAACTCCAGAATCGGCTTCGTTCCCGAATCGACCAGCGGGAAGGGTCTGCCGGCCGGGCCGGGGAGGTTGGTTTCCATCTCCAGGCCCATGCTGTGATAGATCGTCGCCACGACTTCGGCGGGGTTCACCGGGCGTTCGGCGGGGTAGCCGCCGATGGGGTCGCTGCGGCCGATGACTCGGCCTCCTTGCACGCCGCCGCCGGCGAAGTAGACGCTCCAGCATTGCGGCCAGTGGTCGCGGCCGCCGGTCGGGTTGACGCGCGGCGTGCGGCCGAACTCGGCGAGATTGCAGACCAGCGTATCGTCAAGCATGCCACGCTCGGCGAGGTCGGAAATGAGTGCCGCGTAAGCCTGATCGTACATCGGGGCGACGATGTCCTTCATGCCTTCGATCGACGTGAACGGCTTCGAGCCGTGGATGTCCCACGTGATTTCATCGAACACCGTGAGGAACGTGTTGACGGTGACGAAGCGAACGCCCGCTTCGATCAATCGCCGCGCGAGCAACAGGCATTGGCCGAAGCGGTTCATGCCGTAACGCTCGCGGACGGCGGTCGGTTCCTGGCTGAGGTCGAACGCCTGCTTCGCGGTCGGGCTGGAGATGAGCTGGAACGCGGTCTGAAAGCTGCTGTTGAGCAGCTTCGCGTTTTCGCTTTGCTCGAAGGCATTCAGCCGGTTATCGACGATGTTGCGAAGTTTCTGCCGGCGATCGAGACGGGCTTCGCCGAGTTCCGGCGGGGGGAGCAAGTCGGGAACCTTGAAGTTCGCCTGCGACGGGTCGGCCATCAGCACGTACGGGTCGTTCGCCTTGCCGAGGAAGCCGGCGTCCTGGCCGTGCGACAAGCCGCCGCCGGTGTTCCCCATCGGTTCGGGCATAATGACGTGCGGCGGGAGATCGGTCTTGCGGCCTTTCAGATAACTGACGACGCACCCGGCGTGCGGCGTGTTGATGCCGCCGGTGAAGAGCCGGCCGGTCTGCATCATCTGGTGGCCGGTATCGTGAACGGCGGCGGCGGTGTGATAACAACTGCGGACGATCGAGAACTTATCGGCGATCTGCGCATGCTTCGGCAGAATTTCGCTGAGACCGAATTCCGGGGAGGCGGTCGCGATCTGTTGAAAGGGCCCGCGGATTTCAGAAGCCGCGTCGGGCTTCATGTCGAACGTATCGAGCTGGCTCGGCGCCCCGAGATTGAAGATCATGATCGCCGAGCGGTTGTCGGATTTCTTTTGGCCCGACTGGTCGGCGCGGGCCTCGGCTGCCAAGAGGGCGGGGAGGGTGAACCCGACGGCGGAGAGCGAACCCGCTTCGAGAAAGTCACGCCGCGTCATACCGTCACAAGTTTGTGCCGTTCCGTTTCCCGTCAATCGCAGCATGATGAACTCCCCTGAAGAAAGGATGAAGGATGAGGGATGAAGGATGAGTCAGAAAAGACAGTGCGGATAATTTTCGACTGGCTCGTCGTTCATCCCTCTCCCCATAATCGCATAGTGCAATGTCAACGATATTCTAATCGACCGTGGGGTCATGCTCAAGAACGACCTGAAAATTGGTTACCAAAATTCGGCGCATGAAAAAACCGATCTGAGGTCAGACCGGTTCGTTCGACAAGGCGACAGCATGACGGATCTCACGGCTGACTGAATTCGTCGGCCTGGCTCGACTCGTCGAAAGCGACGTCGACCGTCATCGGTCCTTCGCATAACTCTTCGCGCACGATGTTCATGTCGCGCGGGGCGTCAATTCCCAATCGCACCGTGTTCGGTCCGACGCGGACCACGGTCACGGTGACCTGTTCGCCAATCAGAATACGCTCCCCGGCCTTCCTGGACAGTACAAGCATGTGAGTATCTCCCGAGCTGGATATGTTTCAGCTTCCTTGTCGAAATCCCAGTTCATCAGCTTTATGAAAACAGCCCGGCGAATGTTGAGTTTGCGAAATCACTCCCCAGCCAGGAGCGAGCATTCCCAAAACCAGCGAACTGCTTAGACATATGGGACGATGCAATCAGCAGTGCGACTGCACGATCTCCGCAAGTCACTCGGGTGCCGAAATGGCAGCCCATCTTTGGCTCACGAGCTTGAGCAGTGTTGTCAGTTTGACGATATCATCAATACGATAACAGGTTCGCTCGCAGAATTGCCAGAGAAAAACCCTTCAAATTTTGACGAGTTGTGAAAATGCATAAAAGCCATGCAGGATTGGGGTGCGGCCTTCGGCTTGGGCGGGCTTGGTGGGGCGGTGGTGGCCGCGGCGGCGGTGTCCCCGGGTGTTGGATGCGCGGTTTCTACGCATGGCGATGGCTGCTCAAAAAAGAGGCAGCCTGATTTACGTGCAATTTGAGGGTGGGTCGCCCGTGAATTTCATCTGCCGTTCTCGGAAACTTCGGCTGCCGCTTGACGCCGGATCGTCAGACCACAATGCTAGTGGGCTCCTGCATTCCTTCGGCTCACCAGCCGTCACCGGGGCTTTTCTCGTATACACACATTGCGAAGAGGATCAGCGACATGGTCAGAATCGGCATCATCGGCATCGGGTTCATGGGCTTCACGCATTTTGAAGGAGCCAAAAAAGTCAAAGGAGCCAAAGTCACCGCGATCTCGACGCGCAACGCGAAAAAACTCGCCGGCGACTGGACTAGCATTCAAGGGAACTTCGGCCCTCGCGGCGGGCACGTCGATCTCTCGCAGATTAAGAAGTACGCCGATTACCACGAGTTGCTCGCCGACCCCGACATCGACCTCGTCGATATCTGCCTGCCGACGGAGTATCACGAAGAAGTCGCCATTGCCGCGCTGAAGGCGGGGAAGCCGACGCTCGTCGAAAAGCCGATCGCCGTCGATCTCCTGGCAGCCAATCGCATCGTGCAGGCGGCGAGCAAAGCGAACCGGCTGTTGATGGTCGCGCAGGTGTTGCCGTTCTTTCCCGAGTTCTCGTTCGTTCGCGAGGCCGTGCACTCCGGACGATTCGGGAAACTGCTCGCCGGTCATTTCCGCCGGGTGATCACACCGCCGAAGTGGTCGCAGGAAATGTCCGACTTCCGTCGCCTCGGCGGCTGGGGCGTCGACCTGCACATCCACGATAACCATTTCATTAGTGCGATGTGCGGCGTGCCGCAGCAGGTTTTCTCGCAGGGATTGCTGCAAGACGATCTCGTCAACCACGTGCACACGCAATATCTCTACGGCGACGCGGGACCGACGATCAGTTGCGTCAGCGGCGGGATCGCCGCGAAGGGGCTCGAATTCTCTCACGGGTTCGAACTCTTCTTCGAAAAAGCCACGGTGCAATACGATGCCGGCACGTACGGCTCGGGCAAGAAAAAAGCGTGGGTCGTCAATCGCCCGCTGACGGTGATCGGCGACGACGGCAAAGTGACCCAGCCCAAACTCAAAGGAGGGACCGAGTGGTGCGCGGCGTTCACCGCCGAGTTGCAGATGGCCGTCGACGCCGTGAGCACGGGCGAAGAACCGCCGCTGCTCTCCGGCAAAATGGCCCGCGACGCGCTCAAAATCTGCTATGCTGAAGCGAAGAGTATCGCCACAGGAAAACCCATCAAGATTTAGGGCATCGACAGAACCTTTGCGCATGAGCGGTGTCAAATCGAAGGATGACATCGGCACGATGAAGGCGTTCGAACGCTGAATTCTTTTTCTGACTCATCCCTCATCCTTCATCCCTCATCCTTCATCCCTCATCCTTTGATTCACCCATGATCGAAAATCTTCCCGTAAAAACCCTGCTTCACAAAGGGCTGACGATTGAAGGGTATGCCCGCGCGGCGGTGCAGAGTTACTTTCGCATTCCCGAACTCAAGCTCGGCTTCGATCTCGGCGGCAGTCCCTGGCTGTTCATGGGGACGCAGACGTTTTTTATCACGCACGGGCACCTCGATCACATCGCGGCGCTGCCGGTGTACGTCGCCCGCCGCCGCATGATGAAGATGGAGCCGCCCACGATTTACATGCCTGCTGAAATCGTGGACGACGTCAACCGCATGCTCAGAAGTTGGCAGAAACTCGACCGCGGCCGCATGCGCTGCGAACTGGTTGGCGTGAAAGCGGGCGACGAGATCGAACTCTCGCGCGAACACCGCGTCACCGTCTTCGCCACGAAGCACACCGTCCCCTCGGTCGGTTTCGTCGTGTGGGACGTCCGCAAAAAACTCAAAGAGGAATACCGCGGCCTGGAGGGGCATGAAATCCGCGATTTGCGATTAGGGGGAACCGACGTCACCGAAGAGATTCGCGTGCCGATCGTCTGTTACACCGGCGACACCGCCCCGGCGGGGATCGACGATTATCCCCCGATTTATGATGCGCAGATTCTGATCACCGAACTGACGTTCTTCCGCCCCGAACACCGCCGGGAGAAAATCCACAAGTTCGGCCACATGCATCTCGACGACATCATCGAGCGGCAGGAGAAGTTCAAGAACGAGTTGCTCGTGTTCGTCCACGCCAGCACGCGGTATCACGAAAAAGAAATCACCCGCGCCGTGGAAAAGCGCATGCCCGCGTCGATTAAAGAGCGGATGCATTTGTGGTTGTGAGGGAGGACTGTCCGCAGATGGACGCAGATGAGCGCAGATGAAGAGGAACTGTTTTTATTTTTCGAAAACACTTTTTAACGCGGAGTCGCAGAGGCGCAGGGACAAGACGGAAGATTTCTTTCATTTTCTTCCCCTCTGCGGACATCTGCGAAAATCTGCGGACAATTCTCTTCAATCCTCTTTTCCCGATGTCCCCTGATCCCGGCTCAAGCGATCCGCCCAATATGTCGGTTCGGGAAGACGATGATCGCGGAATAAGTTCCGCACGACCTCTGCGGCATGTTCGACGCTGATGCGATGGCCGGGGGAGATGTAGAGCGGTCTTGATCGCGGATTCGCCTTGATCGCCATGCCTCGGGTTTCGCCGTTGTAGACAATCGGCGCGGCGGGGGTGTGATCCAATTGTGACAGATTGACGCTGCCGCAGAGGAGAGATTTGCTCACGCCGATCGTGGGGATATCCAGCAGCAGGCCCAGATGCGTGGCGATGCCCGCCGAACGGTGATGCAGGATGCCGCTGCCGTCGACCAGCCAGACGTCTGCGTCTGCTTGAGCCTGTTGCATCGCTTCGATCACTTTCAGATACGCGGGGATTTCCCGAAACGAGAGCAAACCCGTGATATACGGAAACGCGACCGGGACCGTGACGGTGAATGACTCCAGCACCTCGGCGGACCGGCCATCGCAGATCACACACGCGGCGACCGCGGTTTCCGCATCGGGGTACGACACATCCAGCCCGGCGATGCGCTTGAGCTTCCGCCGTAGCGGCCGCAGATCAATACAAGCGGCGAGTTGATCTTGAATCGCTTTCAGTTTGGCGAGCGGCTGGTCCGAATTGAAGTTCCCGAATCGATAACGCGCGAGATCGACTTTGCCGTCGACGATATCGATGCCGCCGCTGACGAGTTCGACTGCCGCGCGGGTGAAGTCTTCGTCCCCGCGCGAGGGGACTTCACCTGTGATGCGCACGACCCGATGACCGAGCGGGTATTTGCCCGTCGCCAGTTCTTTCGCAATCCAAACCGCGGCCTGGGCATGCCCCAACGCGGCGGCGAGGTCGCCGAATGTCGTCACGCACCGGGTGGGAATCTGTTCGAGCAGGAGGGAAAGTTCCCGTTTGAGATCCGGCAATCCCGCCGGCCAGAGATCGTGATTACGTATCATGCGGGTGAATGCCACGTTGGCGAAGCGGAGCTTCGAAGACTTGCGTTCCCAAGCGGAGCTTGGGAACGAGGAGAGATTACATGGGCTCCCACATCACACGCGGGACGCCGATGTCGATCACTTTGACCGGGCCGGTGTAGTGTTCGGCGGACGGCACCTGGAAGCACGGTTTGAGTGCGACGAACGTCGCCGTGCAACTCGCTTTGATGCAGGTGCCGAGCACATCACCGGTGTCGCAGTCCATGCCGGAGGGAATATCGACGGCGAGGACGCGGGCGGGGTGGTGGGTGTTGATCAGCGCGATCGCCGTGCGATACGGTTCGCGGACGTCTCCCTGCATCCCCGTGCCGAGCAGAGCGTCGACGATCCAGTCGGCGTGGTTGAGAATTTCGGGCCAAGCGTTGAACGATTCGGAGGACGACCATTCATGAATCGGCGTCCCCGCGACTTTGAGGATATTATAATTGGCGAGCGCATCGCCGCGGAGTTCATGGGCAGGACAGGTGAGAAGGACGATGACGTCATGCCTCGCATTTTCCAGATGACGCGCGATGACGAAGCCGTCGCCGCCGTTGTTTCCCTTGCCGGCGCAGATGGTCACTCGACCGCGGATGCCCAGCCGCATCATCCATTCGGTACAGCCACGGCCGGCGTTTTCCATCAAGACCAGCGACGACATGCCGAACTGCTCGACGGCCCGGCGGTCGATCTCTCGGACCTCGTCGCGAGTTAAAACATGCTGCGGAGTCATCTCGGTGCTTTCAGCGGTTTGTCATGCACGCCCGCCCTGTGGCGACCGGGTGGCTGGGGTCGAGGCTTTGCGAGCCCCCAGCGAGACGACAACACGCTTCTTTAATATATGCTGGGGGCTCGAAGACTCGACCCCAGCCACGCATTACCATTCGGCTAAAGTGTTACCTGAATTTTAACAGCGAATGCCGCGGCGGGGCGAGAATCTCGCCGAAAATGAACATAAAATATTCGGAGGGCAAGGGTTGGATGAACGCTTCGATCTTTTCAACATAGGGGGAATATTCTACGATACGTCGCAGTGGGACAACAGTTATCCGTGAATGATGTCGTCAAACTCGATCGATTCTGATCGGGTGGCGTTGAGTTTTTTTCACTGGCTGGGAGTAAGCGGGCGTTGCTCAAAGCGTATTCAGATCATTGGGCGATCATCACCGGGGCCTCATCGGGTATCGGTGCGGAGTTCGCGAGGCGATTGGCTGCGCGCGGGATGCATCTCGTCCTCACCGGCCGTCGCCGGGAATTGCTCGATCAACTCGCCGGCGAACTCCACACGCATCACGGCACCAAATGCGTCGTGATCGACGGCGATCTCACCGACCCCGCGGAACCGCGCCGGCTGCTGAGCGAGATCGAAAAGCAGGGGATCGAAGTCGAACTGCTGATCAATAACGCCGGCTTCGGCATGGTCGGCGAGGTTGAAAAGACCGATGTCTCGCGCGTGCTGGATATGATTACGCTCAACATCGCCGCGCTCACCGAACTGACATATCGCGTTCTTCCAGCGATGATCCACCGCGGACATGGCGCGGTGATCAACGTGGCGTCGGTCGCCTCGTTTCAGCCGGTGGCTTTCATGCCGGTGTATTCCGCGAGCAAGGCGTTCGTGCTGCATTTCAGCGAAGCGTTGTGGTCGGAAGTTCGCGGCAAAGGGGTGACGGTGATGGCTCTTTGTCCCGGCACCACGCAGACCGAATTCTTCGACGTCGCCGGCGCTCAAGGCTGGCTGAAGAAACATCGTTCGCAGACGGTGGATGAAGTTGTAAAAACCGCGCTCAAAGGCTTGGAGAAACGCCGGCAGTACATCATCCCCGGCTGGGGGAATTACATTCTCTCGCTGCTGGTACGACTGGCGACCCGCCGCACCGTCGTGAACGAATCGCGAAAGTATTTCCGCCCGCGTCCGGGGAAATCGAAGGGTGAGGGATGAGGGATGAGGGATGAGTCAGAAGATGCATTCCCTCGTTCCCATGCTCTGCTTGGGAACGCACGTCTTCGAAGCTCCGCTTCGCCGATCATGATTCAACGTGCGCCATAAAGATCGGCGACCAGCGCGTTGATGTCGCGTTCGATGTCGGCGTGCTCTTCATCCGCCGAGCGGCCGCTCAACTCGGCGTGATACCGAACGCTCAATTCATTCAGCCGTGTGGTGGTCTCCGGCTCACATTGCGGCAACGGAAACCGCCGTAACACTGTGCCGCTGATTTCGAGATTGACGCCGCGGCGTTTGGCGAAGGCGGCGAACCAGTCCGCCGCGCTGGCGGAGTTCAAGATCGCTGTCAGCACAGGGAGCGGCAGGTCGCCATGATCGGGCAATCGCAATTGACGGTCGTTCTCCCGCGTGAAATTTTCAGCGACGATATTCACCGAAAAACCGACGAACAACGGCTCCTCGGCGTAAACGAACGTCGGCCGGCGTCCCATTTGCACGTGCAGAATGCGCGGCTGCGTGAAGAGCCGTTCCTCTCGCGGCCAATGCAAATGCCACCACGAGATGCTCCCTTTTTGCACTTCGCGGCGGCGTTCGAGCAGGGGACGAAACCGCTGCAGGTGCCGTTCGATGTGCGGAAATCGCGACAGATCGGGCGCGGTGCGCGGCGTGAGATACAACAGAAATCGTTTCGGCTCCGTCGGCAGGTGATATCGTTGCAATTCGAGCGGTTGCGCATAGGGCCTGAGGAGCGGCCGTTCGTCGTCGTTCATTTCGAGGGACGCGACTTCGTCGGCGGTGAGGACGAACACGCCGTCGCCGATGCGATATAAATCAGGAAACTCGCGGGTGAGTTTGGCGTTGATCGTCGGCGGGTTTTCGGCGATTCCCTGTCGCACGAGAAAACGCTCGCCGAGCCGGTCGCTCATGGCGTGTTCGAGCGGGATCTGCGATTGCAGAATCAGTTGCCCGCCGTGAAACATCTCGGAGGGAGCGAGCCATGTCGAATGTTGTGCCGTGAGTTGATCGTCGAGGGACTTCATGCGAGTCAGGCGACAGCGTTTCTTGGCGGCGGCTGATTTTTGCAGTTGCAGGATCAGATGCCGGCCGCCGACCTCTTCGAAGAGGGGGAGCGTGTCGAACTCGACGATTTCTTCGATCGCGGTTTCATGATGCATGCGTTCGATCAGCGGCCGGGCGCCGGGCGATTTGGTCCAATAACTGTTGACGAGAAAACAAAGCCGGCCGTCCGGCTGCAGGAGATCGAGGCCGCGGTGAAAAAAGTAATGCCAGAGATCCATCCGCGGCGTGCGCCAGCGTTTTCCGAGCGGCGACTCCGCCAGTCGATCGAACATCGGCTTCGAGTTGCGTTCCCGCCGATAGGGGGGATTGGCGATCACCAGATCGAAACCGCCTCGCCGCGCGATCTGCGGAAACGCGTTCTTCCAGTCGATGTCCGGAGAGGGTTCATCGTCGCGCGGCGCGATCCGCTTCGCGTCGCTGAAATCGGCTCCGGTGAGCGCGTTGCCGCAAACGATTTGCGCATCGAGCCGCTGCCGCAGTTCACGGGCGTCACAGGCCCGCGGCGAGATCAAATCGAACACGCGATGGCGCGTTTGTGCGACGGCGAGGGGATCGACGTCGACGCCGAACAGGCGATCGCGGATCAAGTCTAACCGGTTCGATTCAGAAGTCGCCCCCATCTGGTTTTTGAGCGCCGCCGCGAGCAGCGCGCCGTCACCGCATGCGGGATCGAGGATGGCGACGCGGTCGCGCTCGCAGCGCGGAATCGACAACTCCGCCATCAAGTCGGCGAGGTGCGCCGGCGTGTAGAAAACGCCGAATGTTCTGCGATGCGATCGATCATCCAGCATCGTTGCGAGGGATCCTCAATCGAGGCGAATTCGTTTCAGGGCTGCGGCAAAAACTCGGCTTCGCGCACCGGCTCGCCGATGAGGGCGGTGATGTCTTCGCGCGACAACGTTTCGCGTTTCAGCAGATTCTTGGCGAGCAGGTCGAGATCGCCGCGTTTTTCCTTCAGGGTATTGAAGGCATGTTCGGCGGCTTTGTTGAGAAACTTCTGCACTTCCTCGTCGATAATGCGGGCGGTCTCGTCGCTGAAATCGCGCTGTTCGTGGATTTCTTTGCCGAGAAACGGATGATCGTCCGAATGCCGGAATGCGACCGGGCCGATGAGTTCGCTCATCCCCCAGTGCCCCACCATGCGGCGGGCGAGCTGCGTGGCCTTCCGCAAGTCGTCCTCGGCGCCGGCGGAGTATTCGTCGAAGATCAGTTTCTCGGCGGCACGGCCTCCCAGCAAATAGGAGAGCTGAGCGTGCAGCCGTTTCTCGCCGACGTTGAAGCGTTCTTCTTCGGGAAGAAGCTGCGTGACGCCGAGCGACCGGCCGCGCGGAATGATCGTGACTTTATAGACGGCGTCGACGTTCCCCGAGAGCCAGACGAGTAAGGCATGTCCCGCTTCGTGATAGGCGACCATTTCTCGTTCGCGATGCGTCAGTTTTTCTTCGCGCAGCGAACCCATCAGCACTTTGTCGCGGGCGGCTTCGAAATCTTCGTGTTCGACGACTTTCTTGTTCAATCGCACCGCGTTCAGTGCCGCCTCGTTGACGAGGTTTTTCAGCTCGGCTCCCGAGAAGCCGACCGTCACGCCGGCGATGAGATCGAGTTTGACATTGTCGGAAAGAGGGACTTTGCGGCAATGGACCTTCAGAATCGCCAGCCGTCCTTCTTTGGCGGCGCGGTCGACCGTCACGTGCCGGTCGAAACGTCCCGGTCGCAGCAACGCGGGATCGAGCACGTCGGGACGATTCGTCGCGGCGAGCACGATCAGTGCATCGTTTTGCTGAAAGCCGTCCATCTCGCTGAGGATTTGATTGAGCGTCTGCTCGCGTTCGTCGTGGCCTCCGCCGAGACCGGCGCCGCGCACGCGACCGACGGCGTCGATTTCGTCGATGAACAGAATGCAGGGAGCGTGCTCCTTCGCCGTGCGGAACAGATCGCGCACCCGGCTGGCCCCGACACCGACGAACATCTGAATGAACTCCGAACCGTTGATCGAGAAGAAGGGGACGCCGGCTTCACCGGCGGTCGCGCGGGCGAGCAAGGTTTTGCCCGTGCCGGGAGCGCCCATCAGCAGCACCCCCTTGGGAATTTGAGCGCCGAGTAACTGAAACTTCGCCGGGTTTTTGAGGAACTCGATGATCTCCTGCAGTTCCATTTTCGCCTGGTCCATGGCGGCGACGTCGTCGTATGTCGTTTGTTGTTCCGACGGGAGAAACCTGCGGGCGGGACTTTTCGAGAAATTCCCGAGAAACCCGGTTCCCATCGGGTCGCTGGTCCGCCGCATCATAAACCAGAAGAACCCGATCAGCATCAGCGGGCCGATCATCCACAACAGCAAGGTGGTCCCTATGCCGGTGTTGGTCTGCTGCGGGTCGATCTTGACGTTATGCCGGGTGAGAAGTTCCATCAGTTCCGCGTCCTGCACCTGTTCGGGCGGAAGGACGGTGTTGAACTTTTCCTTGAGCGGCTGCGGCTTCTCGTCTTTTTCGGTCTTGGGATCGATCGGCGGCTTCCGCCACGTCCCCGTCAGGATCTCGCCGAAAAATTGCACGTCGCTGACATTGTTGTCTTTGAGTTCTTTGCGGAAGAGGCTGTAGGGGACGCGCGAACCGGTGCTCGACGGCGAATTCTGAAAGAGCATGAACAGAATCAGCATGCCGATGACGACGAACAGCATCCACGGCCCCATAAAGGGGGGAGGCGCTTCATCTCCGGTTTTCTTCGGCGGCTTGCTTTTGGGGGGCAAATTCGGCGGAGTCGGCGTCTCGTCAGAATTCTGACGGGGTAAGTCCATTGTGCATCCTTTAGGTCTTCGTTAACTCGCAGAAAGACCCGCGTCCTACTGAGAGGCTATCCGGAAAGTTGGCTCGGACACAATTCGTGGTATCGAGGCGGTGCAATGGGCACAACATCTCATAGGACTGCCAACATTTCCGGATAGATTCTGAGTGATTCGTTGCCGGCCGAGTCTTTCGGCATCAGCTCCGCGTCGATTTTCGGTTCCACAAACGAGACCCTCCGGACCGCGGGATCTCCGGCGTCGGCAGCAATCTCTTGCACAGCTTATTGTGCGAGCGGCGATCACGCAATCGAGTCGAAGGTGACGGTCCGCTTCCGCCGAGACGCAAACATCGTCACATCGGAAATTGGCCGACGATCTGAGACACGATTTCATCGAGCGGATGTTGCGTCTCGACCGAAAAAAAACGACCGGCGGGAATTTCCAGTGGAGGTTCGTAGCGGGAAATCTGTTCTTCCAGCACGGCGAGGTCGGCATCGCTGGGATTCGTCCCCTCCGATTGCCGCTGGCGAATTCTATCCTCGGCGACGTCGCGCGGACAGTGGCATTCGATACACATGTACTCGATTCCGCAGTGCTCCAGCATATGCCGCAGATGATCGCGGTCGTGACGGCGGGAATAGGTCGCATCGAGAACCACCGTGACCTGATGGCAGATGCTGCAGAGCGCCCGCTGATTCAATTCGGCGTACGTCCGCTCGTTTGCCGACGCGGAGTACATCTCCGGTTCGCCCGTTCGCTCCGTCGGAGCGACGCCGAAAAGTTCCTTTCGCACCAGGTCGGAGGAAAAGTGATGCGCGCCGAGTCGCTCGGCAAGGGCGCGGGCGACCGTCGTTTTGCCGCTGCCGCTCAGCCCGCAGAAAAAAATCACGCCGGGCTGATGCACTTCTTCCATCGCGCGGACGGCCCGCTTGAGAAATTGCCGGGCGCGGTCCCACGTCGCGGCGTTCGAATCGGCCGATTCCTCTTGGGCCTTGAGTCCGGTGACTTTCGCGCGGACGGCGAAGCGGTACGACTTGTAAAAGGATTCGAGTTCCCTGGGAGCCGCGTCACGAAACCGCCGGCGATATTTGGCGAGAAGTTGATCGGCGAGATCCTGCCGCCCGAGCCGTTCGAGATCGGTCGCGAGAAAACAGAATTCATCGAGCAGATCGTTCTGCCGCAACTGCGGACTGAACTCGACGCAATCGACGACCTGCAGCGGCTCGCCGAGGTAAATGTGCTCGGCTCGCAGGTCGCCGTGTCCGTCGCGGACCCAGTTCTGCTCCTGGCGCGATTCGAACAACGGCTCGCGGACGGCGAGAAACTCGCACTGGGCAGACCGCAATTGATCGACGTCGGAGGCGTCGATGTTCCCGGTCTTCGTCATCGCCGACAACGCTGCAAAATTCGCTTGGATGGCGGCACGCAAGCGATGATCGAGACGGTTGTCGGGAGTAGGTGCGATTACGGCAGCCGCGCGGAACGTCGGCTCGACGTGATTCAGAAAACGATCGATGGCATCGGCGGGACATTCTCCGCGGCGGATGTGGGCTTCGAGCGTGGCGTCTTCATCGAGCTTATGCATCCGCACGACCCAATCGACGCAGTTCTCGTCGTCGAGAGACGTGTCGTCATCGGCGTCGGACGGTTGTCCAAATTGCAGCCCGCCGTCCGTTTGAATGATCGGCAATAAATCGAGGTACACGCCGTCGGTCCAGCGGCGATTGAGCCGCAGGGCGTTGCGGCCATTGGCGTGTCGGGCTTCACGGGTGGAAAAATCGAGGAATCCGAAATCGACCGGCTTGCAGAGTTTGTAAGCATGCGTCGGCGTGAGAGCGACGATCGAAATGTGCGTCTCGCGCAGTTCAACCGGTCCCCCCTCCGCATACGATGCCGGATTCCGCAGAAACGCGACGAGTTCATCCTGTGAGATTGTCGATTCGATTCGAGCCATATCCATGCATTCCGGACTGCGGGCGCGGCAGATGCCGGGGTCGAGGTGTTATGCGAAACCACACCGAACGACGAGTCGAGCCATCCCGATTAACGTCGTTCATAACATCTGAACGGTTACATTCAAAGGGCAGTCCGTCCGAAATGTGATCGCTTGGCTCGCGTTACCGTGGTTGCTCAACGCAGACCTTCCAACTGTTCGACCGGAATATAACGGTAGCCGTCCTTTGCCAGCATTTCGCCGATCGAGGCATAATACTTCGATTCTTCGTCGGGAGCCCACGTTCCCAGGCCGTCGACGTAGCGATTGAACATGCAGAACGCGGCGGCGATCAGCACGGTATCGTGAATCGCCTTGTCGTCGGCGCCGGCGGCGCGGGCTTTGGCGACGTCGTCAGCCGTTACCAGCCGTCCGTCCTGGCGGACTTTTTCCGCGATGGTCAAAAGGACGTTCATCTTCGGCGAGAGCGCGGTTTCCGCGCGGCCGGAGAGAACGTCGTCGACGACGTTTGCACTCGCCCCCAAATGGGCGCGGGCAATAGCGGCATGTGACCACGTGCAGAATTTGCATTCGTTGCCGTGCGAAACAGAGGTCGCGATAATCTCCCGTTCGGCGGGAGTCAACGACGACGGCCCCTGCAAGAGCGCGTTCACCAGCCCGCGCAAATACACCGCCGTCTCGGGATAAGCCTGCATCGGGCCGGTGATACCGGGAACGCCTTCGGGAAGTTTGATGTAAGGCATGGCGGCTCCTGAAAAAAAGGCGAATGTCCGTGAAACGCTCCGCTACGGAAACCTTCCGCATCGTAACTGACCACGGATATTGAATGCTGGCTCTGGACCCTGGACTATCGACCCTCGACTCTCCTAAAACAGCGGCGGGTGGCCGAGTTTGCGGCGGAGGACGGCCCATTGGCCGTTGTGCATCGTCCAGTGTTGTCCCTGCATGGCGAAGACTTCGCCCACCGTCTTGGCGATGGCGTGCAAGCGTTCGGGGGCGGGCTTGTCGAGATCGGCGTCGCTCAGCGATTCGAGCGCCTTCACTGTGCCGGCCCGCTGTTCGGCGGCGAGTTTGAGATAGTCGGTCTTCTTCAAAAACTTCGCAGGATCGTCGGACGATGAGGCTTCTTTCGAATGCTGTGCGGCGAAACCGTCGGGTAACTTGGGCATCGAACTCGGACAGACCATTTCGATCATGTCGTGTTCCGCTTGAATCAGGTGGCCCAACTGCCACGCCACATGATTGATGCCGGGAACCGCCCGCAGCATCAAATCGCCGTCGGTCAAATCGCCGAGATAGGCTTGCGTAATCGTGTCTCCCATTCCCAGGCTGTACTTGATGGCGTCCTTGGCGTGCATGGCGTTACTTCTCCGGTTCTGGTCCTGGAATGTCGATCTGGGGGAACGAAAAATCGGCGGGCGCCATCAGCAACAGCGTCGGCGCCTGATACTCGAATGCGTAATCCTGCACATCTCCGGGCAAATTGTCAAATCGGTACGTGATGACAAATGTGCCGTCCCCCTGGCGTTCGGTGACGAAGTCCTTAGGCCGAATATCCGGCGGGGATTTTTCGCCGTGCGCCGGCGTTTTCAACACCAGCATGGCTCGATTGTTAAACATCCAGTTGCGATGCGATTCAAACGCCGGTCCGCCGGCGTCGTACTGCACGGAGATGCGGACGTTCGTCCGCGATCGCTCGGCGGTCGTCCGGGTTTCGACGTCTTCCAATCCGACAATCACGCCGCCGCGGCGTTGGGCGATGCGCGCCTCGACCGCAAGGTCGTCGAAGACGAATCGCTCGTTACCCGAGGCCAGCTCGACGTGCACTTTGCCGCGACACGTCAATTCCGACGCGGGCATGTCGGGAGGGATCAAAAAATCCCAGCGGAGTTCGATGCCCGTCTCACCGGTCCCCCAAGGGAGATCCCACTTCGCATTCGGTGTCGCGGCGGGAATGGCGTCGCCCTTTGACGTCGTGAGTGAAATATCAGCCGAGGCGTATTTCAAGAAGAGCGGACGCAATCGCGGCTCGGCGTCGAGATTCACATTCAGCCTGAGCCGTTGCGGTTTCGCCTTGCCGATCTGGTCGGCGCGGCGGAGGGAGGTGATCTCCAGCCGAAACGGCCCGGTATAACTCACGGGGTGCGCGCCGGCCGGCGGGTCGCCGTTTGGTTCTTCCGGGGGAGATAAACGGAGTGCCGCCAAACGCCGATCGAATTGTCCGGTCAATTTCGTCTGACGCAGAAGTGCGTCCCATGCTTGCCAGAAAGGCGTTTCGTCAAAATCGACGGCGACGAATCGTTGTCGTATCGATTCGGTATCGGCGAGGAGAATTTCATTCCCCGTCTGTTTGCTGATTTGAGCGACAATCTCATGGAGTTGGAATTCCCCGTGCAGCGTGACCGTCGAGGCCCGCGACAACTTTTGGGCGCGTTCCTTTTCGAGCAGAATGCGAATACGGCGAACCGATTCGCGAGCGGCGGCATTCGAAAGGATCTCGGGCGAGGGGAGAAACGGCAGAATCTCCGGACCCCGCTTTTTCAACGCCGCTTCCGCCGCAGAACGGATCGAACGCTTATCGGACTGCAAATCTTCGATGAGGAGTTGGACTTCGCGTTCGAGTCGAGCGGCTTGCCGCGCAGAACCATCAGCCGTTTCATCGGCCCGCGCGGACGCGAGTTGATTCCCCGCGCTGACGAGCAGAGCAGAGCACATGCAAAATCGAAAGCTCACTCTCCGCAATCGAAACATCTTCGGCCTCGCAATGGACATGGGGAAGTTCGAGGGCTCCCTCACCATTCAGTGTACGCGACTCGTACGTGACGGGGAAGGATGAGGGATGAGTCAGAATTACGCCGGAAGTGAATGCAAGGCGTCTTGGAGTTCTCTTAGGGTTTAGCCGCGACGCGAAGGGTTTCCGCAGCGGAGCGCTTTCATCCGCAGCCGACGAAGCGGAGCTTGGGAACGAGGCGCTTGCGAGGCGATTGCGCGGTGCGTATGCGTCAGCACGATCGTAGCTGTTGTGACGATTCTACCGGGGCGTTGGGCGAATCGATGGGGACGTTTTTCTCCCCGTTCAC
>JBBECD010000134.1:0-24365 GCA_040881995.1 Planctomycetaceae bacterium | reverse complement strand
GGAAAAGCCTTGCGTTCTCCTATATCAATTCAACGCACTTGGAAGTACTGTCATTCGACATTCGGATTTCGACATTCGACATTATTAGTCCGTTAGTACAACATCGTCGACAGCCTTCGCCGGTACGTTGACGTCAGCTCGGATTGATTTCCCAGCATGTCGAAGATGCGGATCATCGTCGCTTTGGCCTCCTCGCCCGCGCCGGTCTTTTCTTTTTCGACGACGCTCAAGCAAATCTCCAGCGCTTCCTCGAACTTGTTCGCGACGGCGAGCGCGTCGGCGAGCTGAATCTTGAGCGGCAAATTCTCCGGATCGGCCTCCGCCGCCTGGCGCGCCGCATCGACGCCGCCGGTTTCCGACGCCGCCAGGCGCAGTTCGAGTTCCGACTTGATCCGCTCGGCTTCGGGTTCGAGAAAGCCGCGGGCTTCGAGTTCGGCGATCGAGGCCAGCGCCTCTTCAATTCGGTGCTGATTGAGCAGCACGCGCGCCAGATGCAATTTCGCCGCGTCGGCGTGCGGATTGCGCTCGAGGGCTTCGCGGAATTTCGCTTCCGCGCCCCGCAGATCGCTCTTCTCGAGTTGCATCCCTTCTTGAATGAGGATCGCATCGGCCGAGGGAAGCAACTGGTTCAGCCATTCCTTGAGTTCGTTCTCCGGCAGCACCCCGGTGAAATGATTGACGATTTGCCCCTCCCGCAAAGCGACAACATAGGGAATCGATTGCACCCGAAACGCCGCGGCGATTTCGGAGTGTTCGTCGATATTGACTTTCACCAGTACGAATTGTCCGTTCGCTTCCTCCGCCAGCTTTTCCAGCAGGGGGGCGAGCTGTCGGCAGGGCTGACACCACGGCGCCCAGAAATCGACGATAACCAGACGTTCGATCGACCGTTGAATGACGTCCTTTTCGAATGTTTCGACGGTCGTTTCAATGATCCACTCAGATTTTTCGAGCATGGCTGTCTTTCCAAAAACACCGGAAGGAGAGGCGATTTCGTCACCGCGTCGTCTCGGCATCGGTCCGCGGGTATAAATCCAGTTTAGGAAGTGGTCGCCGACATTCAAAGGTCGCGACACAAAAACGCCAGGTCGCCAACGTGGCCGTTTCGCCACATCGCAGCGCCGATGATGAAATTTTTCAACGACAGCCGGCGCTCGGCAACCATGGCCTGATTTGCGGGAAATTCGATAACTGCCGATGACGTGCGACGATACCGCGCGATTCGTCATCGTCTCGACTCCGCCGCAGGCTGCGCGAACGTTCGGACCGCAACTTGCATTTCAAGTCGATTTGCAGTCTCTACTCTCGCGACAGGAGTCTCTCATGCAAATCGGCGGATTGGGCGGAATCGGTTTCGGCGGGTTCAGTCTCGGCGGCGTCAGCTTCGGCAACGTCTCGGGTATCGGCGGCAACATGAACTCGCCCGGCGGCACGCCGGCTCTCGATCAGGCCGGCATGGCGGGCGGACTCTCGCCGCAAATGAATCAGCTCATCGAACTCATGCAGGGGATGAACACCGCCCAAATTCTGATGGCGTTGATGCTCGCCTCCGGCGGCAAAGATGACGATGATAAAAAAGGAGGCGGCTCGGACGCCGCGATGGCCTTCCTCGCCGGCCTCGCGATGGCTTCGCAGTTAAACCAGATGCCTCTGTCGCTGCAACTCAACTGCGGCGAAACCGGCAGCGGCATCGAAGCGTCCAGCGGCAGCAATCTCAATACGCTCGCGTAATTCTCCTTTGACCAACTCGAAACGCAAGGAAGGGAGAAACCGGTGAATGACTAAGGCCTAATGACGAATGACTAACGAAATCCCAATGCCCAAATGCCAAAACGAGGAGGTATCCAAATATGGCTGCGCAATTTGAACATTGAGTCATTTGGATTTGGAAATTCGTTAGTCATTAGAACTTCGTCATTAGTCATTCACGATTCCAAAGGAATCGTGCACACCGCCCATTGGCCGAAGTTTTCTTCGACTTCGATTTGCAGTTCGCGCATCCCCTGCAAACGGTCGCCCAAATCGTGCCGCAGCCGTTCGCCGATCCACCAGGCGATCCGTTCGGCGGTCGTGTTCTCGATCGGCAGGAGAATGCAGTCTTCCCGTGGAAACACCCAGCGGCGGTCTTCGAATGTCACTTCGACTTCCTTCTCGCTGCTGGTCACGCGAATGACCGGATGATGCGTCGCTAACAACATGCGGTGATCGAGTTCGAGCACGATCTTTTGCAGCGCATCCCGCAGGGCAATGAAGTCGAAGACGTAATGATTTTCATCGAGATCACCCGCCACTTCGACGGCGGTCCGCCAGTTGTGTCCGTGCAGCCGTTCGCAGATATTGCCGTTGAATGTGATGAAATGCGCGGCGCTGAAGACGAGATGGTCTTTCGTAACGCGGACGCGATATGCCGGTTTAGTCATGACGGTGAACTCCTTCTTGCGATGTCTCGCTCTATTGTAGCGAGATCGGGGAGTTCAATCACCCGCTCCCGCGCGGCGGCGAAGATCGCACCGGCGATGAGATCGGCCGTCGTCCCGGGATTCCGGCGATTGCCATCGGCGCGGAGCCAGGCGTCGAATTCAGTCAGCAGAGTTTGTCCGATTTGTGATCGCGGTCCGCCGGCGTGCCGAATACGGTTCGCCCAGTCTGAAGCGAGCTGGGCTGTTTCCTTCCCACACTTTCGACAAATAAGACTGTCGCCAAATTCCGCCAGAAGTTCCATTTGCAGGACAAGTATGCTCAGCGGCCAATACTCAGAAAACGAGCCCCAGTCATACCAGTGATGCCGTGCGATATCGAGAATCGTCAAAAAACCTTCGGCATATTCCTGGGCAATCAAATCGCGCGAAGCCGCGAGTTGCATCATTTCGCGCAGCGTCCCCGTCGGTTCGTCGGCGACGTCTCCCTCTGAGGCATCCCCTAATCCGCCGGGTTGTGCGAGACGAATCGCCCGATAGACCCACACCGCGTCGTCGCGAGTCAAACCGCGCAGCACCGGTTCAATTCCTTCGAAAAGCGATTGCGACTCGGGTACGGCGCACAGTGGAGCTATTAATAGAATGATGCCGAGATTCGTATTCCGTCCGAGCGATCGTTGCGTCGCTTCGACCGCATAGAAAATCGTCTTGCCGATGGTGTCGGCTCGTGTGCGTGCCAGAATCGGAGCGACGACCTCCGCCGAGCGGACGAAATCGGCGTACGTCGTATCGGCGAATGGCGCGTGCGGATGCACATTCCCCGGCTTCGCCGCCGCGGCTTCAAGCACGCAGGAGCGATGCACAATCGTTTTGAGAAACGATGTCCATGCGGCAGAGGCATGATTATCGCGCGGGGGATCGTTTTGGATGTCGGTCATATCCGTCTCAATCGTGGCAAATTCGCCCTGTCCGCTTGACCGTGAAAGTACGGTCCCGTACAACGATAATTAAAATCTCGCGAACTCTCCCGTTGGCAACATAACCGATGGCGTTCGATTTTATCACCCGATCATAACGAGAATACACTATGCCGCGCACCCTCGACCGCAGACGCTTGCGTACCGTTCATCTGGTTCCGCTTTCCGCCTTCGACGGTCAGAACCGCATGGATCTCGACCTGCAAGCCAAACATATCAGCCGGCTGGCGGAAGCGGGGATCAGTGTTTTCATGCCCGCCGCCGGGACCGGTGAATTTCACTCGCTGAGCGAAGACGAGATCATCGATCAGGTGAAGGTGACACGCAAGGCCGCCGGGCCGAATGCGATCGTTTTCGCACCGATGGGGGGCGACATCCAGCGGACGGTACGGGTCGCCGAGCGGGTGATGGAGTCCGGGGCCGACGGCGTGATGTTCATGCCGTTGACGCATCCCTATCTGAGCGACGAGGGATTTCGCGATTACATTTTCACCGTGCTCGACAAGGTGCCCTGCCCCACGCTGTTCTACAAGCGCGGACCGGTCCCCAGCGACGGCATGCTGCTCAAGATGGGGGAAGATTCGCGAGTCATCGGCGTCAAATACGCCGTCAACGATTTGGCACAGTTTCGCGCCTCAGTCATGGCCGATTCCGATCAACGGCTCGAATGGATTTGCGGCACCGCCGAGCGTTGGGCGCCGTTTTACATGCTCGTCGGGGCGGGGGGATACACAACGGGGGCGGGAAATCTGTGTCCGCACCTGACGCTCGCCATGCACGCCGCGTTGACGGCCGGCGAATATCAGGAAGGGCTGCGGCTGCAAGAGCTGATTCTGCCATTGGAAGACTTTCGCGCGAAGGCGGGAGAGAGCTTCAACATCAGCATGCTCAAGTACGCGATGAACGCCCTGGGTATGAACTTCGGAGAAGTCCGCCCGCCGCAACGCCGACTGACTGCCGAGGACAAACGCGAAGTCGAAGCCCTGGCGAAAGGGCTGCTGGAAGTCGAAACCGAAATCGCCCGCGAATGTTCGCACGTGGGGTTGTCGGGGGCGAGATGAGGAAATGCGGTGTCAAACTTTCAGCAAAACTCTATTCATCCTCCCGAATTCGCGAGAGTACCGTCGTCACGACATCACGTGCATGTTGATAATTACGGGCCGTAATCGAACCGGGTGATTCGCCGTGCGCCACGAGATTTCTCATCTCGGCAAGGCGTTGCAGATCGGCCCATTGCTTCTTTGTGAGCAGGCCGAGCGAATAGGACTCCTTCAGCAGGCGAAACGGCTCTGAGATGTTTTTCTCGTGCTTTTCGGCGACGATGCGGCGCAATGTTGATTCTAAAGCGGTCCATAACAACAGCAACGCACCCGAATAGTCTTGCGACTGGGTCGCTACGGTATCGGCGGCGGCGATTCTTCGTTCCTGGTCATGCTGAGAAAGCAAGTTGGGTTTATACTCTTTTTTCCGACTCGGCCCGCTGACCACGAGGTCGAGTCGCCACCCGGGGAGCTGGCGAACCCGCTCAGCAACGCTGACGAGCGACACGCGCTCGGGGGAAGAAATATCTGATCTGACTTCGACCAAGACATGTTGTTCGCCACGAGTCGCGATGAAGTTCGGCAGATATCCGGCCAATTCCCCCGGAACCATGTCGTTGCTCGGATCGAACTGGATGTCGTAACCCTCGGCAGTGTATCGCTGTGCGGCCTTGTCAATCTCACTTTGTTCCGTAATGTTTGCTGTCATGGAAGCACCCTGGCATCGGCCATGTCGACGGAAATGAAGACGAAATCGAAAGTTTCACTTGACTTGAGTCGCGCCGTCAATATGGGAGAAAGATCGGCGACTCCATACGACGCCCCGAGATACCGCTTTGCAGCAATCACATCGATCACCTGACCATCGTCAAGATAAACGACTCCAGTCATCGCATCGAGAATAGGCTTGAGAACGTTATCGATGTCGACGCCGGCAGTTGTAAAAAACACGTAGAGCAGCACTCTGAGTTGCCCGCTCAACTCCGAAAACGAATTCGGGAGAGCCGCATGTGCCGAAGCGGCCACGTGCAATTTCCACTTTCGTCTCGAATGATGTTTCGCTTGGGCCGAAAGGGGGGTTCCTTCCACAATAAATTCGATCGGCGGCATGCTGCTTCACTCAAGGGTTGCAGTTAAATATTACGACCTCGCCTCACGGGAGAGAACAGGATATACGATCAGTGTAAATCAGTCAACACATCGCCGCCAGTCAAATCCCAAATCGAGCGCCGTCACCGAATGCGTCAGCGCGCCGATGCTGATGCGGTCGACGCCCGAGTGCGCAATCTCTGCGACATTCTCTAATGTGATCCCCCCCGAGGCTTCCAGCAGCACGCCGGGTGCGGATTGATCGCGCATCGCCACGGCTTGTTTCAACTGCTCCGCGTTCATGTTGTCCAGCAGTACCATTTGCGGCATGGCTGTCAGCACGTCGGCGAGCTGATTGAGATCGTCGACTTCGACCTCGATCGGCAGATCGTTATCGGGGTTCGCGCGCGCCTGTCGGACGGCTTCGGCGAGCGAATGACTCGCATCGGCCGCACGCCACGCTCCGAGATGATTGTCCTTGATCAAACAGCCGTCGTACAAACCCATGCGATGATTGTGCCCGCCGCCGGCGCGGACGGCGTATTTGTCGAGCAGGCGATATGCCGGCAATGTCTTGCGCGTGTCGAGAATGCGGGCCTTCGTCCCCGCCGTCGCGGCGACATACTTTTGCGTTGCCGTCGCGATCCCCGATATCCGGCTGAGGAAGTTGAGCACGGTTCGCTCGCCGCCGAGCAGTGACCGGACCGATCCGCTGATGGCCGCGACCGATGTGCCGGGGGAGACGGTCACTCCCTCTTCGACCTGCGTCGTCCACGTCACCGTCGGGTCAACCGCCTCGAACACCAGTTTGCCGACCGGTGCTCCCGCCCAGACGCCGTGCTGTCGGCTGACGATCTCGACCGCTCCCTGTTGCTCGGCCGGAATCAAGCATTGCGATGTCACGTCGCCGCGCGTTCCGAAATCCTCGGCGAGGGCCAACGCGATCAGCGTTCGCGCGGCTTCGGCTTCATTCGGTCCGAACGTTAACCCTGTCACGACGATTTTCCCAAAAAATAAGGCATCAGTTCATGTCCGGCGGCAAATGAAAACGATGACCCCGCGGCGGTCGGTTCATCATAGCTGCCGCACGCATCGGCGGCGATATCTGTTCCGCAGAAGGTGAAGGGGACCATGCCGTGGCTGTGAGTCTTCGTCCGCAGAAACGTCGGGTGATCGGGCGAGACGAGAATGCGATATTCGCCCTGATTTTTCAGAAATTCATGCAGCGGCCCGACGATGTGCCGGTCGATCTGTTCGAGGGCCTCGACTTTGGCGGCGGCGTTTCCTTCGTGCGACGCCTCGTCGGTCGCCTCGACATGCACGACCACGAAGTCGACGTCGGCCAGCGCCTGGATGGCATACTCGCCTTTGGCTTTGTAGTCGGTATCGAGATAACCGGTCGCGCCGGGGACATCGATCACTTTCCATCCGAGCAGCCGGCCAATGCCGCGCAGCAGATCGACCGCCGTGATCACTGCCGCCGTAACGCCGAAGCGTTCGCGAAACGGCGTGAGCGCCGGGCGCTGGCCGAGACCCCAGAGCCAGATTTGCGTCGCCGGCGGTTCGCCGTGCGCGAGGCGTTCGGCGTTTACCGCTGAATTTGCCAGCACGCCGCGACTCCATTCCATCAGTTGGCGGAGTTCTGTTTCTCCCGGACCGTTCGGCAAGGCGGGGGCAATCGGCTGATCGGTAATATCGTGCGGCGGCGTCGTTTTGAGTGCCATCGCGAACGGCGCGGGGGCATCCGCGGTCGGAGAGTAGACCAATAAATTGCGATAGCTCACGCCGGGGTAGAATTTCCAGTGCCGCTTGTCGGGCAGGGCGGATTGCAGTTCTTCGATCAGCCGGCGTCCCTGTTCGCTGGGGATTTGCTCGGCGGTGAAACTGATCATCGTTTCGCGTTCGACCGTCACAAGATTGCAGCGAATCGCCCAGTCATCCGGCCCGAGCGGTATCCCCTGCGCCGCGGCTTCGAGCGGCGCCCGGCCGGTGTGATACACGAGCGGGTCATACCCGAACAGGCTCATCGTGCCGACGTCGCTGCCCGGCGGCATCGACAGCGGGACCATTTCGGTCTGCCCGACGATTCCTCGCCGGGCGATCTCATCCATGTGCGGAATGTGCGCCGCCTGCAAAGGAGTCTTTCCGCCCAGACTCGGCTGCGGTTCATCGGCGCAGCCATCCGGTATAATCAGCGCGTACTTCATGATTTCGGAAATATCTACCATACCCCTTGCCGACGCAAGGCGAGTTCTGGAAGATTTAAGGCGAGCGGGGAGCGTAAGCTCCCTGTGCAGCAAAACCACGAAAGACAATCCATGTCCCCACCCAAATTCAGCATGATTCCCACGCAGGCGGAACTCGACCAGCTTTCGCGCCGGCTGGAGTTTCGCCCTTGCGTCAACGAACATCCGCGAACGTTGACCGCCGAGCAGATCGCGCATTTCAACCGCGAAGGGTATCTGAAGGGACTCCGCATTTTCTCGGATAACGAAATCGCCGGGCATCGGCGGTATTTTGATGAACTTCTCGCCGACGTGCTCGCGAAAGGGGGAGACAGTTACTCCATCAGCACGGCGCATATGAAGCATGGCCGGGTCTACGATCTGCTCACGCACCCGAAGATCGTGGCGCACGTGACCGACCTGCTCGGCGAGGACGTCATCGGCTGGGGTTCGCATTTTTTCTGCAAAATGCCGGGTGACGGGAAGTCGATTTCGTGGCATCAAGACGCGAGTTACTGGCCCCTCTCGCCGTCGAAAACCGTCACCGTCTGGCTGGCGATCGACGACGCCGACGTCGAGAACGCCTGCATGAATTATATTCCCGGGACGCATCGGCACGGTCATCTCACGTATGAGTTAAGCGAAGAAGACGACCGCAACATCCTCGATCAGAAAGTCCCGAACATCGAACGCTTCGGCGAGCCGATCCCCGTGGAACTCAAAGCGGGCGAAGTGGCGATGCACTGCGATCTGCTGTTGCACGGTTCGGAAGCGAATGAATCAACCCGTCGGCGATGCGGTTTGACGCTGCGCTACTGTGCGGCGGATGTGCGAGCCGGTCTCGACTGGAATTTGAAAGGCGTGATCGTGAGCGGTGATGATTTCTCAGGGCATTGGGGGAATCCGGCGAGGCCGGAGAAGGAATAAAATGGGATTTCAACTGGAGCGTGTCACTTCGTTCAAATTCGTTTAGAGACATTGGAATTGACACGGAATCCATCTGGATGGAAGATACTGCCGCTTGAGTGAACTTATATGAACGTCTCCTGGGCGGATGGGAGAAAATCGGCACCTTACAGGTCGATATTTTTCATGGAGGATTAGACATGCATTATCGCATCGATGCGTTCCTCACTCGATTCAGAATTATATTGCTGCTTCTCTTCGGCGTCATGCTTGCCTGTGTTTCCGTTGGTAATGCGCAATTGAAATTCAGTTCATCGACGCAAAGGTCTCGCGAAAGTGCTGACAACCGATTATCCATCGGAGCGTTTACGGCAGTTTCCGGGACGACTGTTCTGATGGCACCGATCGCGAATGAAGGCGATAAAAGTTTTTCTAAAACTGATGTCTACGGAAATCGCAATTATTTGTTTTTCGACACAATGACGGAAACATCGCACCATTTAATACCGGTAAACGAAAACGTGATCGATAGCGTCAAAGGTTTCCCCGAAATTACCGAGAATAATCGACACACTCAACAGGTAGAGTGGTTTCTGTATGACGTAAGGAGTGACAGCGACGGCGACGGTGAGATTACATATAAGGATCATTCCAAACTCGCGGTGTCGGATGCGGCAGGACACGGATACAAAGAGTTGATCACTGACGTGAAAAAATTATTGGGGCAGTCGTATCCAGAGAAGGATACGCTTTTTGTTTTCTACGAGAGTGGTTCTAAAGCCCTTGTATCAAAGATCGTTTTACCTTTGAGAAGAGTCGTCTCGACGAAACGGTTGCCTCTGCAAGCCGACGATGTGACCACGAGGCGTACCGGCAGCCGGAGATGAAGACGTCGCGAATTGATCGTGCATGATCGTCGACGCCGTAGCGTGTTTTAGTCCCTGCCTATTTTTTTCCCATCGATTCCCGCAAACTGTGATTTTTGAGATCAAACCGGAGCCATCGAATTCATGCACAAATCGGTCATGATTCGAGATGAAGAACCTCGCGATATTGCTGACGTTCGCCGCATCAATGAAGGGGCCTTCGAAACTCCCGCAGAAGCTCGTCTTGTCGACGCCCTGCAAGAACAGGTCGCGTCGCTGATTTCCCTCGTCGCGATCGTCGACGATGCCGTCGTCGGGCACATTCTGTTTTCGCCCGTCACTCTTGAAGGGCATCCACAACTGAAACTCGCGGGACTTGCACCGATGGCCGTCCTGCCGTCCCATCAACGACAGGGAATCGGCACGGCGCTCGTCACCGCTGGACTCGAACGCTGCCGGGAAGCCGGTTACGACGCGGTCGTCGTACTCGGGCACCCCGGTTTTTATCTCCGGTTCGGTTTCGTTCCGGCCAGCCGCTTTGAGATCCGCAGCGAGTACGACGTCCCCGATGAGGTCTTCATGATCGCCGAGCTTCGCCCCCATGCGCTGGACGGCGTATCCGGCGTCATTCGGTTTCATACCGCATTCAAGGATGTGTGAACGCCCCGTCCGGTTAGGCGACGGGTGATTCGTTCGCCTGTGGCCGAAACACGATCAACAGGCAGAATGCGAAATTGAAGGCCATCCCGGCGACGACGCCCATCATGGCGGCGACGAGCGGGTGTTCGGCGAGGAACGGATGCAGACCGCCGATCGAGAGGCTCGTCGACCAGTTGACCAGCGCCCCCAACAGGCAACTCGCGCAATAGCCGACGTATTGACGCAGCCAGTGACGCCGGCGGGCATCGGCGAACGTCACTTGCCGATTCCAGATGAAGTTCCACGTCATAGCGACGGCGATTGCCAAGGCGCGGGCCGCACTTTGCGGCATCGCCGCGAGCAGCAGACCGTAAAGCCCCAGATCGACCGCCATTCCCGACGTCCCGACGCAGCCGAATTTCAGAAAGCGTCTGGTCAACGGGACGAGCCCGCTATTGGATTTGGGAGCCGTTCGATCCAAGAGCTGCGCGGAGTCAGTCGGAGCGATCCGCTGAATCTCCGATTGAATTTCAGGAAGTATTTCCAGTTCCATAAGGCCGGCTTCCTCCACCGCGCGGGGAATTACTGTCAATAACATACTACTCCATAATTACTTATGGAGGATTGGCTCCGTCAACACCAAGTCAACCGCAGGCTCGTCGCCGGGGAAAACCGCGCCCACAGAATCCCTATATTACCCATTATTTTCATTTCGGCGATAAACGAAATAATGCGACGTCCGAGATTCATGCCAGAAAACTGCTACTTAAACCCAATGACATCAGATATTTACATGAAATATCTGATTTTTCGCTGAGTTGATGCATTTTCGCCACAACCCCCAGTTTGTGAGCTAGATTTACCAGGACGAACAGAGGCATTTCTGCGCACACGCCCCGTGTGTCCGCCATGAAGCAGAACATTCAACCCGACGATCACCTTTCTGACGCTTGAGACACTGAAGGAGAAAACAACGGATGGCACCCCCGAATCAAACAGCGCCCAGGCCCGGACGAGCCGGTGAAGGATCGGAACTCGATTTCGATAAACTCAAACGCTTCATTCACGGCAAACTCGTCGAAAAACTCGACCTCTCGCGACTGGGTGAACTAGACGGCGATTCGCTGCGGCGAGAAATTCGTCTCGTCGTCGAACACTTGTGCGATACCGAAAACCCGTTGCTCAACCGTTCGGAACGTGAACGCCTCGTCGAAGAAGTGCTCGACGAAACGTTCGGTTTTGGTCCGCTGGAAATCCTGCTCAAAGAGCCGGGGGTCGCGGATATCATGATCAACGGTCCCAAACATGTCTTCATCGAACGCAACGGACGGATCGAACGCTCGAAAGTCGTCTTCCGCGATAACGAACACCTCTTGCAGATTCTCGACCGCATCGTCTCGAAAGTCGGCCGACGCGTCGACGAAACCTCGCCGATGGTCGACGCCCGCCTTCCCGACGGCTCGCGATTGAACGCGATCATTCCCCCTTTGGCTCTTGACGGTCCTTCGCTGACGATTCGGCGATTCGGCAGCAATCCGCTCGGTCTCGAAGATCTGCTCAAGTTCGGCGCGCTCACGCCAGAGATGGCGATGTTGCTCGAAGGGGCGATTAAGGCCCGCGTCAATGCGATCATCAGCGGCGGTACCGGTAGCGGTAAAACCACGCTGCTGAACGTGCTGTCGAGTTTCATTCCCAGCGATCAGCGCGTGATCACCATCGAAGACGCCGCCGAATTGCAGTTGCAGCAGGAACACGTGTTGCGACTCGAAACGCGGCCGGCGAACATCGAAGGGAAGGGACGCGTGACCGCGACCGATCTCGTGAAAAACGCCCTGCGTATGCGTCCCGACCGGATCATCATCGGCGAATGCCGCGGACCGGAAAGTCTCGACATGCTGCAGGCAATGAACACCGGTCACGAAGGCTCGCTGACGACGATTCACGCCAACTCCCCCCGCGACGCCGTTTCCCGGTTGGAAACGATGATCACGATGGGCGGCATCGAATTGCCGTTGCGGGCTTTGCGTCATCAGTTCTGCTCGGCGGTCGATCTGATCATTCAGTCGAACCGTCTGCAAGGAGGGCCGCGAAAAATTACGCACATCACCGAGGTGCTCAACATGGAGCAGGACACGGTGATCATGCAAGATATCTTTTTATTCGTGCAGGACGGCATCGACGAAAACGGCAAGGCGTACGGACACTTCGAATCGACGGGAGTGCGGCCGGCCTTTATGAATCGACTGGAAGCCGCCGGCATTCGCCTGCCCGCGAATCTATTCGCCAGGAAAAACATGTCGTCGCGATAGAGCGATTGCTGCGAGTGTAGGAGTACAGGCTTCAGCCTGCTATCTGTTGAGAAAAGACACACTGGCGGACAAGCCGCCAGTGCCACCCGTTTGTCAACGGCCAGTTAAAGGCTGGGCTCCTGCAAAAAACGCCATTCGACTAAACGTTACGAAACAAATAGACGACGGTTTCGAGATGAGAGGAAGGAATATACCGTGTCCACCGATGTCATGTTGATTATGATCGCCGCCTTCATTGGCGTGGCCGCTCTCGTGATGGGCGTCGCCGCGGCGCTGCGCGGTCTGACCGAACGAACCGCCGAAGACCGCTTGCAGGTTTTGACCGGCAAGAAGTCCGACGACGACGAAGCGGTCGGCATCATGAAGGATGAGGTGATCCGAGAGGGGGCGACGGGAATCACGAACGGCGTCGCCAAATTCTTCGAACGTCTCGGAAACATGCAAGTCCTGTTCGAACAGGCCGATTGCCCCATTCGCGTCGAGACGTTTTTCGCCATCAGCGTGGGCGGCGTGCTGATTTTTCTGGCGATCGCCGCGGCGACTTACGCTCCGGTGCCGTTGTATCCCGTGGCGGCGTTGTTCGGCGGATCGTTGCCGTGGTTCTGGTTGCTATGGCGGCGACGTCGCCGATTCAAGAAATTCGCTCAGCAGCTTCCCGACGCTTTGGAACTGGTCGCGCGGGCGCTGCGCTCGGGTCACAGTTTGGCGTCGGGTCTGCACGTGGTGGTCGACGAAATGCCCTCGCCGGTCGCCGAAGAGTTCGGGGCGGCGTATGAAGAGCAGAATCTCGGCATTCCCATCGATCAGGCACTCAAGAACATGCTCAAGCGGATGCCGAACCTCGACTTGAAATTCTTCGTCACCGCGGTCGTCATTCAGCGGCAGGCCGGCGGCGATCTCGCGGAAATTCTCGATAAGATCGGCTACATCATCCGCGAACGGTTCAAAATCATCGGACAAGTGCAGGCGCTCACCGGCGAAGGTCGTATCAGCGGCGTGGTGCTGATGGGTTTGCCGATCGTGCTGTTCTTCGCCGTTTATCATTTGAATCCGCAGTACGTCATGCTGCTGTTCACCGAGGAACTGGGACGAAAGATGATCGCCGTGGCGGTCTTCCTGCAAATTTTGGGGGCGGTCTCGATCAAGAAGATTGTGAACATCAAGGTGTAAGGTCAATGGTTCCGGCGAATCGTTCGTCGTCGCATCGAACCGAAAGCGAATACAGCACGCAAAAACGAATTCGGGCTTAGAGGCTCTAACACAACCGGTTGTGCTTGTTAAAAATGCCTCAAATTCAGCAGAAAATCGCTACGCACAGAGGTTGTGTTAGGATCATTCAGAGGATAATTATGGATCTGCAACAGATACTGCCGTACGCCATTTTCGGCGTGATCACCTTTATTGTCTGGCTGATCGCGACGATGTTTCAGGGTAAAACCAACCGCGTCGACGATCGGTTGGAAGAACTGCGCAATCCGCTCCTCAGACAGAAGGGGAAGGGTGAAGCCAAAAATTCGTCCTCCGCCATGGGAAACGTGCTGGAGAAAGCGGCCCCCACGTTGTCGAAGGCTCTCGAACCCGGAACCGAACTCGAACAAAACGATCTGAAGGTTCGCATGGCGAACGCCGGCTTCACGGCGCCCAACGCTCCCGCGATCTTTCTGACGATCAAAATCATCATGCTCGGCATCGGCATTACGCTCGGCGGCGGAATCGCCCTGTTCAAATACGGAATGACGCAGAGCGGTTTGACGTCCGTGATTATCGGGGCCGGGCTCGGATTTTATCTGCCGGAAATCATTCTGCGGTTAATGATCATGACGCGCAAGGAGCGAATCTTTCTGGCCCTGCCCGACGCCCTCGACTTGCTCGTCGTCTGCGTCGAAGCCGGTTTGGGACTGGATGCGGCGATGCGGCGCGTCGCCGAAGAATTGGCCGATACGGCGACCGATGTCTGCACCGAATTCTCGATGTGCAATATGCAATTGCAGATGGGACGCGCCCGCCGCGAAGTCCTTCACGATTTGGGCATACGGACCGGCGTCGACGACATGCGCGCCCTCTCGGCGATTCTGATTCAGGCCGACCGTTTCGGTTCGTCGATCGCACAAGCCTTGCGCGTGCAATCCGACAGCATGCGCATCAAACGCCGGCAACTCGCCGAAGAACGCGCTCAACAAACCGCGGTGAAGATGATCTTCCCGCTGGTGCTGTTCATCTTTCCGGGTATTTTCGTAGTCCTCGTCGGCCCCGCGGCGATCATGATGATCGACGGATTGCTGTCGAAATAGTCGAGGGATACATCAGAATTCTTCCTCATCGTTTAGCCGCGACGCGGAGGGTCTCCGCAGCGGAGCGCTGGCATCGTACCGCTAATCGCCCAATACCCGTACCACGTGCGTTTCAAACGTCTCACCGCCCAGTGTGATCACGCGAAAGCCTGGCGGTCGCGTGTCGACCTGCAGCGTCTCGGTCTCGGGCGTAAACTGCACGCCGGTCGAGGGCGTGGCGTAACATTCGATCGTCCCGATGCTCGCTTCGAACTCCTGATGGATGTGCCCGAAGAACACCCCGCGCACGTGTGGGGCGCCGCGAAGAATCTCACCCAATGTCTCGGCGTTCTTTAAGCCGATGGCATCGAGCCAGGGGCTCCCCACAGAAACGGGGGGATGATGCAGAAAAACCAGCGTCGGCGTTGCGGTTGATCGTTTCAGTGTCGCGGTCAGCCATGCGAGTTGATCGGCGTCGAGTTCACCCGCCGTCTCACCCGTCAGTTGCGAATCGAGTCCGAGCAGTTGCCAGCCGCCGACGGTATGCTGAAAGCCGATCGTCTTTCCCCCCGGCAGTCCTTTTTGTGAAAAAATCGCCGCCATCGACAGGCGATGATCGTGGTTCCCCGGCACAACCCACACGCGCGAGAAAAGAGTCCCCAATCGATGCTGCAGCATCTCGTATGTCTCAAACCGCTCATCGTGCGCCAGATCGCCGGTGATGATGATCGCATCGGCGTGAGCATAGGATGCTTCGAGACGGTTTAAAACTCGCTCGAACGTCCCCCAGGTCCGGACGTTCTTCAACACGGCGTCGGGATCGTCGAACAAGTGCAGATCGGAGATTTGAATCAGCGTGTGCGTCATGAAACGGCCAGTCCTGAAACGGGGCGACGACGGTCGCGGTGAATTGATTCATGAGGGAAATGTTAACATTTCGACCCGTGGCGAACAAAGCTGTGTCAAGAACGTTGAACGCCCATAGCATTTCAATGCGGCCCTGTATGGCAAATCATACACGATTCGAGGCGGTTTCGATCGAATTGAAATCACCTCCCAGCGGCATCGCATTTGCGTAAGGAATGCTGACTGCTGTTGTCCCACAGTCCGCCTGCCTGACGTTACATACCGAACGATGACGAATTGTCGACTCGGCCTCTCGACGAAACGATCCACAGGAACTTGCGAACGGGCCGAATCGTCCCCTTGAAATCAGAGTGTATCTATGACATCCCCACCCTCATGGCTGTCGAAACTCTCCAACCTGATTGCGTCAGAGATCGCCCCCGTCGATCTAATGGCGCCGATCGGTTGTCACTTTTTTCACGAACCGCTGACCGACGAGTGGGAAATTTCGCTGTTCGCCTCGTCGACGGAAATCGTCGGCGGGGAATTCGACGGCATTGCCCATCCCTCGAAGTTCACCGTCGATATTGCGGCCGTCATGAAGTGTTTCGACAAAGTGGAACGCGTTCATTGGCAAAACTTGCCCATCGCCGATGACGACGAACTGGGACCGCACTTATCGTTCGAGGGGCTGTTCGACGGCTACAACGTCTGGGTCCGCATTCTCGCTGCCGCGCCCGCACAATTCTCCCACGGCCGCCGTCTTTCAGTTTATGAGATGAAGATCGAAGATTTGTGGTGAATTCCCAGGCTCCGCCTGGAATGAGTCGAGGGTCCAGAGTCGAGGGCCAGCAGGTCGGCTAATGGTTAGAGTTTCCACTCGTCGAGTTCGTTCGAGTTCGAGACGGTGAATAGAACCGTCGGGTCGTCGCCCGCAGTCAGCGCATAAATCGGTCTCCCGGTGTTGATTTCCCGGTCGAGCCGCCAGCCCTTTGGCCACCAGAGTCGTAAATTCCCATCCCAACTAGCCGAGATAAGTCGTGTTGGAGTGATGATCAGCCCCGAGACGGCATCGGGCTGTTGCCAACGCTGAATTTCCTTCGCGGTCTTCGCCTCCCATACTACGATCAACCCGTTCCAATCTCCGCTAATCAATATTTCACCATCCGCAGAAAAACAAAGCGAACTCACCTCCGTCTGATGGAGGCGGGTGACCCCAGACACCTTCATCGTCGCGGCGTCACGCCAGATCAATCGACCGTCACTTCCTCCGGTGACGAGGATTTTTCCCATCGGATCGTAGCTGAGCGATTTGATCCCCCCCCGATGTCCCGACCGTATGCGGCGAGTTTTTTTCGGAGCAACGACTGCGAGCACGCCGTTGCTCAAGCCGAGACCGAGTTCGATTGTCTTAGGTCGCACGCCGATGCAACTGACGGAAGCCCCCAACTCGGGGAGCTTTCGCAATTGATGGTTCTCGAAACTCCAGCCGAAAACGTCGTTCGACAGGCAACCGGCGACCAGAAGCCCGTCGCGCGTGACGGCGATCGCCGTGAGCGGTTCTCCGGACCAGCGATCGAGTTCATGGGCAGTATCAGCGGGCCAGTTCCAATAGACGGCCCGACCCTCCGCGCTCCCGGCGATCAGCAGGTTACGCTCCGAATCAAACGCCACACTCGTCAGGCGTTCGACATTCGACGAGAACGACCGCTGGTATTCATCGGGAAGTTGCCGGCGAAAGGAGATCATCCAACCGAGCCCGCCCATCAGCGCGATCAGCAAACCGACGCCGGCGAACCAGCGCATCCGGCGACGCCGCATGGAGGAATAAGGGTCGATAACGGTAGCCAGAGGTCCGAACATAATGCGGTGAAACGCTGAGTGACATGAAGGAAACGCGAGATTCACTTCGCGTTCATATGCGAGCATTGCCGAGACGAGTTGTACAAGAGATACTGTTTTGATGCCAGAGGGGAACGGGCGAAGGATGAAGGATGAAGGATGAAGGATGAAGGATGAAGGATGAGTCAGACTCCCCGTTCTCGGGTTAGCTGCGACGCGAAGGGCTTCCGCAGCGGAGCGCTAGCTTTTTAGCCGCCGGCGAGCCGCCGGGGGATGACGCACGGCGAATTCCCCCCCGGTCATTGACCGGGGGCTAAAAGACGAGAACGAAGCGGGAGCTTGGGAACGGGAACAATCATCAACACAGGGAGAATTCAACATGCCCGGTATGATCGTTGCGCCGCAACCGTTAGCGGTGGAAGAGGGGGCCAAAGTGCTGGCGGCGGGGGGGAATGCGTTTGACGCCGCGCTCACCGCCGCCGCGGTGCAGGGGGTCATCGATCCGCATTCGTGCGGGCTGGGGGGCTATCTGGTGATGACGTGCCATCCCGCCGATGCCACGGGTCCGCATGTCGTCATCGACGCTCCCGCCGTCGCCGGTTCGCGCGTCGCGCCCGACATGTGGCAGGATATCGTTCTCGGCGCGAATCCGCGCGGCTGGGGATTTTTCCTCAAAGGGAAAGTCAACGACAACGGTTATCAATCGGTCTGCACGCCGGGCATGGTCCGCGGCATGACGGCGATTCACGAGCGCTGGGGAACGCGCAGTTGGGCCGAGATGCTCGCCCCGGCGATTCGCGTCGCCAACGAAGGCTTCGTCGTCAACGATCATCTCGCGTCGCGGTGGAAAGATCCCGCGCAGCTTCCCGAGGCGTCGTCGCTCTACGAGAAACTGAATGTCACGCCCGACGCGCAGCGCATCTGGCTCAAACCGGGCGGCAAGACGTACGAAGCGGGTGAAACCATCCGCAATCCCGATTACGGCCGCTCGCTCGAACGGCTCGTCAAACATGGTCCCCAAGACTTTTACACGGGCGAACTGGCGGGTGAAATGATCGCCGATCTCACGAAACACGACGGCTGGGTGACGGCGGATGATCTCGCGGGTTATCGGCATCGCGAGGAAGCCCCCGTCGTCGCGTCGTATCGCGATTACACGATCGTCACCAATCAGCCGCCGCACGGCGGGCCGACGCTCGCCGCGATTTTACAGATTCTCGAAGGTTACGACGTCGCCTCGTACGAACACAATTCGGCGGAGTACATCTGGCTGGTGTCGATGGCGATGAAGGGGGCGTTCGCCGACCGCAACCGTCATCTCGCCGATCCCGATTTTGAAAAGGTGCCGTTGGAGTGGATGATTTCGAAAGACCGCGCCGCACGGTGGCGCGACGTCATCGACAAGGGTGAGCCGATCGTCCCCGGTCTTTTGCATCAGGATACTCCGGATACGACGCACGTCACCGTCGTCGACCGCTGGGGCAACGCCGTCTCGCTGACGCATTCGCTCGGCATGTCGTCGGGGGCGATCACGCCGGGCCTCGGCTTCATGTACAACAACTCGATGATCAACTTTCATCCGTTTCCGGGGCATCCCAACAGCATCGCGCCGAAGAAAGGCCGCACGACGGGCATGACGCCGACGATCGTCCGCAAAGGCAACAAACCGGTGCTGGTGATCGGCGCTCCCGGCGCGACGCGGATTATCACATCGATTCTACAGGTGATCGTCAACGTGCTCGATTTCAAGATGAGCGTGACCGACGCCGTGCTCAGTCCCCGATTCGATTGTCAGGGGGACACGATCTTGGCCCAGATGCGCATTCCGCAGATGGTCTTGGACGAAGTCGCTCAAAAGCACGCCGTCACGCGGATGCCGCAAAGTCACGGCGGCATGGCGCTCGTGCACGCCATCACGATCGACGAAGCAACCGGCGCCCTCAATGGAGCCGCCGACGCCGGAGCCGACGGCATGTCGCTGCTGGTTCACTGATTTCCACTCACTCACAGATTGAACCAGGTGTTGCGTGAAAATCGCGTTGATTCAATTGAACCCGATCATCGGCGACCTGCGCGGCAATCGCGAACTCATTCGCCATGCCGTTTTTCAGGCGAAACATGCGGGCGCCAAGTTGTGCGTGACGTCGGAACTCGTCGTGAGCGGCTATCCGCCGAAAGATTTGCTGCTTCGCGAAGGCTTCGTTCCGGCGTGCGATCGCATTGTCGACGAGCTAGCACTCGAATTCCCGACCGACGTCGGCGTGATCATCGGCCATCCCACGTCCCGCGGCGTGCCGACGGGACGCATCGCCAACGGGGCGAGTCTGATCGTCGGCGGACACGTGCAGACGACGGTGCAGAAATCGCTGCTGCCGAATTACGACGTCTTCGACGAACAGCGCTACTTCCGCCCGGCGGAGAACGTCCATCCCGTCGCCTTTCGCGGCAAACGCATCGGCTTGCATATCTGCGAGGATGCCTGGTGGGGAGAACCGTCGACGTTCTATCACAGCCAGCCGGTGCAGCAGGGGGACCCCGTCGCGGACCTCGCGCAGCAAGGGGTCGATCTGTTCGTCAACATCTCGGCGAGTCCGTTCGAAATCGACAAACCGCATCGCCGCACCGGAATCGCCGCCGGCCATGCGAAGCGTCACGGCCTTCCGTTTGTCTTCGTCAATCAAGTCGGCGGCAACGACGATCTCGTCTTCGACGGCCACAGCATGGTGCTCGATGCGAACGGCGAAAAAGTTCTCTCACTCGCCGGGTTTAAACCCGATCTGGCGCTAATCGATCTCGCTTCTCTTCCCGCTCCCTTGCCGGCGGAGAATACGCCGCGCGAAGAATTTCTGCTGCAGGCGCTCACGCTGGGACTGCGCGATTACATGCGGAAATGCGGCTTCAGCGATTGCGTGCTTGGATTGTCGGGAGGCATCGACAGCGCCCTGGCGGCGTATCTGGCCACCCGGGCGGCCGGTCCGCAGCACGTGCACGGCTTGCTGATGCCCAGTCGATATAGCAGCGAGCACAGCGTCGCCGACGCCCGAAAACTTGCGGAGAATCTCGGCATCGACTGGAAGATCGTTCCGATCGACGAGATTCATAAGAGCTATGAAACGACGGACATCGTCAAGGACGATCTCGCGTCGCAACCGGGAGGACTTGCCGATCAGAATCTGCAGGCCCGCATTCGCGGCGCGATGGTCATGCTGCGCAGCAATCGGTACGGCTGGCTGCCGCTGGCCACCGGCAATAAGAGCGAACTGGCGGTCGGTTATTGCACGATCTACGGCGACATGGCGGGGGGTTTCGCCGTCCTCAGCGATCTCTTGAAGCGTGACGTGTACGCGTTATCGAATTACATCAACGACCGCGTCGAAAAACGCGAAGTCATTCCGTACGCCACGATCAACAAAGCCCCGAGTGCGGAACTGGCGCCGAATCAGTTCGATCAAGATTCGCTCCCGCCGTATCCGGTGCTCGATGCGATTCTCGAAGGCTTGATCGAACGGGAATGGTCGGTCGAAAAGCTCTGCACGCTGTATCCCGCCGAGACGGTCAAATGGGTCATCGGCAAACTCGACCGCAACGAGTTCAAACGCCGGCAAATGCCCCCGGGGATCAAGCTCTCGCCAAGAGCCTTCGGCACCGGGCGGCGGATGCCGATGGCGGCGCGGTTTGAGTTGTGAGCCTGATGCGGTCGTATTGAGGGGGAGAGTGGGGGATGGGGAGATGGGGAGAAGAAAATCCGTGAGTACAAAAACCGTCAAAACGGCGATGGGATCTTGTCGGTTGGGGGCGGCTCGGTGTGATATCACGCCGCCGGTGGGGATTTATCATCGGATGTGGGGGGCCGCCGTGGTGGACCGCGCGACGGGCGTGCATCGTCCGCTGACCGCTTCCGTCCTGGCGATCGAACCGCTCGATGCGACGAACTGCGAAACCTCTGCCGAACGATTCGCGCTGATCGCCCTCGATCACTGCCTGTTTCGTCCGCCGGAAATGGATGAGCTGCTCGATGCGACATCGAAACTGACGGGGCTCGACCGCGAGCGGATCATCTTTGCGTTCTCGCATACGCATTCCGCGGGGCTGCTCGTCCGCGACCGAAAAGATTTCCCCGGCGGCGACTTGATCGGACCGTATCTCGATGCGCTTCCTGAAAAAATCGCCACGTGTTATCGGCAGGCGGACGAAACGATCGAACCGGTCGACATCACCGCGGGAAGCGCCCCGTGCGATATGGGTCATCATCGCGATTACTGGGACGACGAACTCCAGGCATACGTCTGCGGCTTCAATCCCGAGAAAAAGTTCGAACTCGACGTGCAGGTGATGCGCGTGACTCGGCAGAACGGCGAACCGGTTTGCACGCTGATGTCGTATCCCTGTCATCCCACCACGCTGGCGTGGCAGAACAGTCTCATCAGTACCGATTATGTCGGAGCCGCCCGCGAAGTCGTCGAACGCGAAACCGGTGTGCCGTGCGTGTTTCTGCTCGGGCCGTGCGGGGATATCGGGCCGCGCGTCGGTTACGTCGGCGAGACCGAAATCGCCGACCGCAACGGCCGGCAAGTCGGCCACGCCGCGCTTTCCGCGCTGCTCGCGTTACCGCCGCCGAACACCGAGTTCGTCTATACCGGAGCGGTGATCTCCGGCGCGACGATCGGCACATGGGGATTCGCCGAGGTTTCTCCGGCACGCCGCGAGGCGCTCAAAACGTTCGAATTCCGACCGATCGATGTCGAACTTCCGCTGCGTCACGACATGCCGACCTTATCGCAAGCCGAGGCGGATTCGAAAAAACTTCTCGCCGCCGAACCGGCGGATCGCGATTCGATCGCATTTCGCGACTGGCGGGCACAAGTCGAACGGCAGCGCCGGCTGATCGAACGGGTGCGACCGCTCGGCGAGACCGGCAAACTCGCCGTGCCGCTCTGGGCCTGCCGCATCGGCGACGTCGGCCTGATCGCCATCAACGGCGAACCGTATTACGAGATCTACGAGGAACTCAAACGCCGGCATCCCGGGCAGGCGCTCTGGTTGACGGTCGTCGCCAACGGCGCTATCGCCTGTTATCTGCCGCACGTCGAGGATTACGGCAAGAGCCTGTATCAAGTCGACATCGCCGTCCTCGAACGCGGGTCGCTGGAACAGTTGACCGACGATATTTCGTCGATCGTCGCCGAGTGGAGGGAGTGAAACGACTCTGCGTTTAGCCGCGACGCGAAGGCTTTGCGCAGCGGAGCGATTTTCTTGCGTTACCGGCGCAGCGAGAGCTGCGAAGACGTGCGTTCCCAAGCGGAGCTTGGGAACGAGAATGACGAAGAACCCTCACTTCCGCTCTTCTTTTCTGGCTCTTGACTCTTGTCCCTTGACTCTTGTCTCATCCTGCAGACGATACAACTGCGTCAGACCCCGCACGATGAGCGACTTATCAGCGACCGCGGGGGAGCCGAAAACACCTTCATCGAGCTGGTTTTCTGCGAGGACTTTGAACTCCGGGCCGGCTTCGATGACGGTGCCGTGGCCGGTTTCGTCGAAGAAATAAATCCGCCCTTCCGATTCGATCGGCGAAGCGCAATGCGGACCGCCGAGGCGTTCGGTCCAGACCGCTTCGCCGGTGTCGGCGTCGAGGCAGGTGGCGACGCCGATGTCGCTGACCATGAACAGCCACTTGTCGTAGATGGTCTGCGACGGCCGCGTCGGCGTGCTTTTTTCGTAGTTCCAGACGATGTTCGTGTCGGTGAGGTCGCCCATTCCGCCCGGTTCGACGGCGAGCAGGCGTTTGCCCCCTTCCATATTGATGAAAATTTTCCCGCGCCCGAAGATAGGTCTTGCTGCGGTGTTGAAGCCGCCATGTTTGACGCGGTACAGTTCGTCGCCGGTCGCCGGATCGTAGGCGATCATCGCGGTGGTGGCGACGCTGATGAGCTGCATCTTGCCGTCGACTTCGATGAGCGTTGGCGTGCCGTACGACTTTTTGAAATCGCCGTTGTCGGTGCCGTAGTCGATGTCGCGGTCTTTCCTCCAGACGGTTTCGCCGGTGTTTTGATCGAGAGCGACGACGTATTGATAGTCGTACCCATCGAAATGAATGATGAGCAAATTCTTGTAAAGGGCAGGGGACGAACCGTGTCCGCGAAAGTGATTGCAAGGCAGATCGGTTCGCGACCAGAGAGTTTCACCCGTCGCCGTATCGAGACACGCCGTCCCCGCGCTGCCGTAATGCACGAAGACTTTTCCCTCGGCGATGGCGGGCGTGGCCGAGGCATAACTGTTATACGGATGGCTGTAATCCGGTTCGGCGATCTCGAAGACGGTGATATCGTGCACGATTTTTCCGGTATCGAGATCGACGCAGACGGCAAACAGTTTCTTGCCGTCTGCGGTCGCAGTCGTCAGCCAGATCTGACCATCCCAGATGACGGGCGACGAGAGGCCGCGATCGTGAATCGGCGTTTTCCAGCGGACGTTTTCGGTCTCGCTGAACGTGATCGGCAAGCCGGTGATGTTGGTGTGCCCATCCGCCGTCGGCCCGCGAAACTCGGGCCAGCGATCACCGGCGCGGGCGAGGGAACTCGCGGCGAACGTCGCGATGAGAAAGGCCGCCATTGATGCCGAGAGCAGAATTCGAGCGATCACGGTGGCTCCTCGATATGATGTCACACGCAGAATATTACCAGCCCGATGGGCAAGTTTTGAAGTTGCGTTTTTTAAAGTTCTTTGGGGTTTCGGCTTTCGTTCCATATTTCTTGCGGCCTGAAAGGCCAACAACAAATTAGCCCCGGGCGAAGCCCGGGGAAACGATTGTAAGGGCGAAACAAACGCGATTGAGTGATCGATGTGCCGCCCCTTCAGGGCTTAAATTTCTAGGTGGGCGGCTTACCCAGGGCGTCGTTCGCGGCTGTCGCCGCTTCACTTTGCCCTGGGCTAGTTTGT
>JBBECD010000133.1:11830-24739 GCA_040881995.1 Planctomycetaceae bacterium | reverse complement strand
TATTCTCCACCTCTCCCACCGGGAGAGGTCGACTGCGTAGCAGTCGGGTGAGGGGACTTTGAAGAAAAGGATGAAGGCGGAAGGATGAAGGATGAGTCAGAAAATGCAATGAACGTCCTCTCTGACTCATCCTTCATCCTTCATAATTCATCCTTCGATTTCTCCCCTCACCCGGCCGCTGCGCGGCCACCCTCTCCCGGTGGGCGAGGGTTTGAATGGCGCAACTTCAAAACTTGCGCTTCGGGCTGGTATGACGCACACTGCGCGGGATGTCCCTGGCCATGAATGATCCGGGCCAAGATTGACGGAATCCTGCCACATGAATGCTTATCGCCCGCCTGCAGACCGCAGTAGTGTCGCCTGAGAAATTTGGAAAGCCGCCCCCGAATTTCGAGACGGATTTCGGCCGATGGCGCATCGCAGCTACTACGGCCATAAGACGTTGCACAAATTTCGATGTAAAATTTAGGTGAATTTGTGCCGGATCGCTCTATCCAGCGGTCCCACAGGACGATATGATGTCACTCCCTCGTATCGGTGCCCGCTGTTGATCCCTGCCAAGATCCTCTGAATTCGTCGTCCGTCCGGATCGTATACTTCTCATTGGAAGATGATCTGCCGGATGAAGTGTATCACGACTCTCGGCTGAACGATCGACGACGGTCGAGATGCATCCCTCAGTTCTCCCAACGGTCGGCATTCTTCGGCCCGGGCGAAAACGGCGATTCATTGCACACGAATTCGAGTGCATGCGAGAATGCCGACGGGCCGGTCGGCAAAGCTGGCGTTGAAGGTGATTGTAGATTCACGAGTCCCTAAGGAGGGGACTCATCTCAGAAAGAAGTTTTGTCCCACTTTTGGTTCGGAAAAATGAACAAACTGAAGCATCGTAACATCGGCATTTCCGCTCATATCGACTCGGGTAAAACGACCCTGACCGAGCGAATTCTCTATTACAGCGGACGGATTCACCGCATGCAGGAGGTCAAGGGAGGCGAAGGCGGTGCGACGATGGACTTCATGGACCTCGAACGCGAACGCGGCATCACCATCACCTCCGCCGCCACCTCCGTTCAATGGCAAGACCACACCATTAACGTCATCGACACCCCGGGACACGTCGACTTCACCGTTGAAGTCGAACGCTCGCTCCGCGTGCTCGACGGCGCCATTCTCGTGCTCTGCGCCGTCGGCGGCGTCCAAAGCCAGTCGCTGACAGTCGATCGCCAGATGAAACGCTATCACGTCCCCCGTATTGCCTTCATCAATAAGATGGACCGTATCGGGGCCAACCCGCAAAACGTCATTCAGCAGATCCGCGAAAAACTCGGCGTGACCGCCGTCCCCCTGCAGTTGAACATGGGAGCCGGAGTCGATTTCGTCGGGCTGATCGACCTCGTCGAAATGAACGCGCGGTTCTACGACGGCAGCAGCGGCGAAGAGCTCCGCATCGCCGAGATTCCCGAAGAGTATAAAGAAGCGGCCACGGCTGCCCGCCAGGAAATGCTCGAGACGCTGTCGCTGTTCAGCGACGAGCTGATGGTCGCCTTGCTCGAAGAGACCGAAATCTCCATCGAGATGATCCGCCAGTTGATTCGCGAAGCGACGCTGACGCAGGAGATCACCCCGGTGCTGATGGGAACCGCCTACAAAAACAAAGGGGTGCAGACGCTGCTCGACGCCGTCATCAGCTATTTGCCCAGTCCCCTCGACCGCGAAATTACGGCGCTCGATCTGGCCGCTCAGCGAAAAGCCGAAAAAGCCGGCGAACCCGAGCCGCCGCGCGTCACGCTCGAAGCCGACGACGACAAACCGCTCGTCTGCATGGCCTTCAAGACCGTGCTCGAAGCGTTCGGCCAGTTAACCTACACCCGCATTTATCAGGGCAAAATCAAGAAGGGCGAGAGTTACGTCAACTCCCGTACGGGGAAAAAGGTGCGCTTCGGCCGGCTGGTCCGCATGCATGCCGACGAACGCGAAGACGTCGACGTCGCCGAAGCGGGTGACATCGTCGCCGTCGTCGGCGTCGATTGCGGCTCGGGCGATACGTTCTGCGCCGAAAGCGTCGAATACGCCCTGGAAAACATTTTCGTCCCCGAAGCGGTGCTGCGGCTCTCGATCGAACCGCTGGCCCGCGACGGCGCCGACAAGTTGTCCAAAGCCCTCGAACGCTTCCGACGCGAAGATCCCACGTTCCGCGTGATGACCGACGAAGAGACCGGCCAGACGATTATCGCCGGCATGGGCCAGTTGCACCTCGAAATTTACATCGAGCGCATCCGCCGCGAATACAAGGTCGAATGCCTCGTGGGCGAACCGCGCGTCGCCTACCGCGAATGTCCGACCAAGCGATACGAGTTCAACTACAAGCACAAGAAGCAGACCGGCGGCTCGGGTCAATACGCCCACGTCGTCGGCGAGATCAATCCGCTGCCGGAAGACGCGGAAGTCGCGTTCGAATTCGTCAATAAAGTGACGCAGGGGCGCATTCCCAAGGAATACATCGCACCGGTCGAAGCCGGTTTCAAGCGGGCTCTCGCTAAAGGTCCGCTCTGCGAATGCGAAGTGGTGGGGGTGCAGGCGACGCTGGTCGACGGCAGCTACCACGACGTCGATTCGTCCGAAATGGCGTTCAACATCTGCGCGTTCAACTGCATGAGAGAAAACCTCAAGAACGTCGGCATGGCGCTGCTCGAACCGATCATGAAGCTCGAAGTCGAAGTTCCCGACGAATATCAGGGCTCCGTCACCGGCCATCTGGCGACGAAGCGCGGCGTGATTCATTCGAGCGATACCCGCATGGGCTTCTGCACCATCATCGCCGAAGTCCCGCTGGCGAGCATGTTCGACTACGCCAACGAGCTCCGCAGCATGACGCAGGGCAAAGGAGGCTTCAGCATGGAATTCGCCCGCTACAAGCAAGTCCCCAAGAGCATCCAAGAAGAAGTCGTCACCCGCCGCCGAGCCGAGAAGGCCGAGCGGTTGGCGATGGCGCATTGATGCGAATTTGGCCGAAAATTGACGTTCGAACCGACCGGAGGAAACAATTCCTCCGGTTTTTTCGTTGAAAAGTGCGCCAAATCGCGCGATAATCGCGTCAAATGCGCGTTTCGTGGTCACAAAAGCATCATTCGCGCGTGCTTGGCGCTGTCTCGCGCTCCACTCACAGCAACTCGCGATCAACTCGCGTGAACTCGGAGCGACTGGCGCTCCAAGTTGCAGCGACTGGCACTCCACTCGCAGCGACTGGCGCGCATTGGGACACACTTTGAGACGATTCGCACGACCCGGGAATTTCAGTCGCCGGAAGGAGAAATCCTTCCGGTTTTTTTCGTTGGAGTACAAGGTTCTAACTTCGACTTGATGATCCACAGTCGACAGGCCACCTGCTTTTCGAGATTGACAAATGCGTTCGGCACCGATGTAATCATTGATACTCATCGGTTCAACGTGTCCCCCAAATTGGTCCCATTTGACCTTCGAACAATGCAACCTCCCCGAAAAAATTTGTGGCACGGCAGATACCAGAGGAATAGAATTGATGCCATCGGAATCGTTAAAACGATGGAATGAGAAGAGAATCCCCGCTCTGGACGAAATCGAGGATGCGCATGCCTCGGTCGGCGGTTCCGACAGAGGAAGAAGATACGCCACTCAGCAAATCAACTAAGCCTACGCAGCAATCCTTTCGTCGCAATTCCAAGCCTTCTGCAGAGATCTTCATTCGGAGTCCATCGATTACCTCGGTACAGTTATTCCGGCTCCCCTGCAACAAGTGTTGCTTGTAGAATTCCTTTTGAACCGAACGTTAGATCGTGGCAATCCGCATCCCGGAGGAATCGGCTCTGATTTTGGTCGTCTCGGAGTCAATTTCTGGCCTGAAGTTTATGCGCTGCACAGATCGAACAACCGCAGACGCGAACTTCTGCAAGAACTCATTGATTGGAGAAATGCCATCGCGCATCAAGACTTTAATCCTGTCGGGGGTGATCCAACACTTCGCCTTGCGAAGGTAAGATTATGGAGAAGTGCAGTCACCGCCCTGACCGGGAGTTTCGATCGCGTAATGCAAAGATATTTGGGTGGATTGTTGGGCGCTCCGCCCTGGTAGCAGACATGGAGAGCGAATTATGAATACAAATTCTTTGCGAACGGGCCAGTCGGTAAGGTTCAAGTATGGCTCCCGGTTCGTTCGGGGAGTCATCAAAGAAAATCGTGGACCTATCGGGATGAAAGGCCGTGTGCTCTACTTGGTCGAGTTTCGTCCCGAGGACCAATCACCCGACATGTCGCACATCGAATTGCCCGCCGACCAACTCAAGGAAGTTGAGGGGACTGTTCCCGTCAAGTGATCGTATCATCGCCTAAACTTTCCAACACTCGTTCGCGGCGGGTGGCCGGCTAAGTCTTGGCGTGCCCCGCCCAGTCCCACAAACATCGAGGGGATATAATGAAAACTTCGAATCCCTTTCTGTTTTTCGCCGCCGCTCTCTGCAGTATCGGATGCGTTTGCTCCACAAGCGACCTGGTGGGGCCGAATGATGAGGGTGCGATATTCGATCCACAACTGCTAGGCGACGTCGTCGGGACCGAAGCCAAGACAGAAACATATTACACTCACCGACTCACGATTGGTGATCGCGTCATCGCGAGTTCACCGCCACGTAAGCGCTACGTCGAAGAGCAATTCACGCGCATCGAGCGGAAGGCTCCCGATTCGAAGACATACCTGCTGCGTGACTACCGCGTTCCCCAGCCATCCCCTGACGGCGAGAAACTTGACCCCGTTCAAATCGGCGAGGTAACTGAAGCACATTTGACCAAGCTGGGCAACAGCTTGTTTTTTTCGTCGAAGGAATCCTCTGGCAAACGGAACGTCTACTGGTTCGGAAAGATCTCACGTGAAAACGATCAGCTATTCATTTCGATGCTCGAACCCAAATGGATAAAAGAACACCCCGAGATTGTTCCTCACCGCTGTGTGTGGGACCGAGACATAACGCTGACAGCAACAACGGAGCAGCTTCGCGACTTCCTGACAAAATACGCGGATGATGCGGACGTTTGGGACGAAGCCATACCACTCGGTCGTTATCGAAAGAGTCGATGACGCTTTCGCGCCGGAGTGCCACTGGCGAGCCAGTTCCGGTTGCTGCTCGGCGTCTATCCCTCTCAACCGTACAACATGCTATCAGACCCTTCGGGTGCCACTGGCCCGGCCAGTGTGTCTTTGGTATTCTCATAGAGGTTACGATCGCAATCTGTTTTCGCGAGAGGCGATTCTCGCCGCGATCGATGATATCCACGAAAACCCGGTGCGTCGGGGACTGTGCCGTTGAGCCGTCGATTAGAGCTGGTCATCGGCTCTGTTTTATCGGCTCGAACTGCCGAAGCAGCAGTGGCCCGGACTGCCGTTCGTGCACGGGATACCGCATCAGTTCTTGGATTGAAAGGCAAAAAAACAAAGACACACTGGCCAAGCCAGTGGCACCCGAAAATCTTATGACAGGTTGTGCGGTTGAGAGACATAAACGTCTCGCCGCGGGCGGGCAAGTCCTGCTGCGGTAGCAACGATTTTCATCCATCAGCCGGTGAGACAACAACAACGAATTGGCTGGGCAAGTCGTCAATCGCCCTTAACAAAAACTCTTACAGGGACATTTTCTCGCGAGAAGTCGTCGATTAACTCTTGGATCGATTCATCATCTGTCTTCTTATTGCTCTCCAGCACGAGCAGGTCCAATGAGGGCCACCTCTTCAATTCCATCAGGCCATCTGCTGTTACATTAGTTTCCCCTAATATCAACGTCTCGACGCGTGCCTTTCCAGGAAGATTCTCTAACCATAAATTATCGACATACTGCCCACACAGACTGAGGCCATCAACAGAACCAAATTGCTCCAATGCGCGGCGTAATTGGCGAATGTCGTCAACGCGCAAGTCGATGTCGATAAAGTATACTTGTCTTCTAGAAACCAATTTTGTGAGATTTTTGGGTGCGTATTCCACAAGATGGCCTGGCAATACGGAAAAGTAGTTGACGCCGCCGCCAAGCTCGATTATTGACTGCTCTGCTTCTGAAATGGCTTGGGCGCGCATACCGATATACACGATGCAAGAGATAGCGAAGAATACGCAAACGATGCATAACAGTGCAAGAACGGATATACCACTTCGCCAGATTCGAACTTTTATTTTATGCCTCGCACGAGTCGTGTAGGTCAGGCAGAATGCCTAACGAACGATCGCCTCCCCATATTGTCAGGCTGTTAGCCTGACCTACGGAACTATTCGTCAGCCGAGCCGTAAGGAATCTCAATCCACAGATCTATGTAACAACGATACGCGCTTGCAAACGCATCCGATCGATCGCCGACCCACAGCAGAGGCGCGAAGACCACTTTAGCCGGGGATTGCAAAATTCGTGGGAAGTAGCCGCGCTGCTCAAGCCACAACGCAGGTCCGAGGGCCAGCATGTAGACCACGAGTGCTAGCACGACCACAAACAGGCATCTCCTGAGTATATGCACAAACCACGTTAAATGATTTCGAGATGCATTGGGCATCAACACTTATCTTTGCAACCGAACAAACCAATTCGACCGCCTTCTTCTGTGCCACCTTTTATCGTCGCAGTCCTGTAGGGCATGCTCCCGCATGCCTTCCTTTTGTCAATGACATTCAATCACACCAAGATTTCGCGAACTGGTCATTGAAGACGAACGGCAGGCTGGAGCCTGCCCTACTCAACTGGCATCGGGGCTGGGGCTTGCCGTGGGCACGACCAACGCAAAAAACGCGACCCCGCCCCCGGCGCGCCTAAGATGACCAAGGCCACATGAATTTCAGAAACCACAAAAACACACCGCATAAATCGTCACCTGCGTTGAGTGGCACCCGGCGGTTTTCAGCCCAAATCGAATGGAAGGACCGTTTTAATATCGTATCCTGCACTTGGGCAATGCGCGCTCAAGTGTTTTCCGTCCATCGTTAGTAATGCTCGTTCCTTTGATCTCAAGCAGCTCTAAGTCTTTCAATTGAACTAAGTGCACAACGGATCGGTTGTCGAGATCTGTGTTATTTAGATACAAACACGGCACCTTGTTCATATCACGCAATACAATCAAGTCGACAGAAGCGACGTCAGTACCAGACAGGTCAATGTATGCGATCGGCGGCTCCCAAAGAAAGCGATCTATAAGGCCTCCGTCCGTGTAGACGACACCTCTTAAATGTCTGATGTGATTTATGGCCCGCTGCTCCCTATAGGAACGCGCGAATCGAGTTCCTACAGGGAACAGCATCGTCACCAACAATACTGGTACGGCCACAAATAGTCGCCTCGACATACACACGGAGACCGACTGTGGCAGCTTCTCTTCTTTATGATCATCTTTGCGTGCCATTCCACTACCTGCTCTTTTCGTACAACCACCTCCGGCACATGCGTTATTAACGCTTGTCATCAACAGAACACTCCTAATCGTGAGGATGCCCCCAGTCTCCTTCAGTGGAATCCAACTCGCCATTTTCAAGTTTTTCCTTACAGCATGCGATCAGTTCGTCCAATGTAGCCCAAGCATAATCCGGGACATGGAAGCCGGTAGGCGGCAGTTCCGTCATCGGCGGATTAGTCTCCGACGATCTACAGCCGGCGCAATAAAGCCCACGCCGATTATTCCTTACCCCGCGCTGGCCATTGCGCACCGGCTGACCTTCACATTCTGTTTGATACACTTCTCGAATTGTTCCCATGCAGTTGGCTGTCGCGCAACTATTCGTGAGAATGGCTAAGTACCCAGATGCGATACAATGCCTTAACGCCTGATGAGGCGCTGATTGACGGGATTCCGCATCGTTCCCGATATATTCATCAGCCTCTTGCATACCTCTATTCAATGCTTGAAGCGCCCGCTCTCGGTCAGGGTATCTCACACCGCAACAGCCAAAAACTAAGTTTCCGGCTAGGCCGAGCCAGCACCAGACGGAAAAATTCCCGCCAGGGTCAACAGAAACAAACCCCGACGGATCAATGAGGATTGTCGGATTATTTGTCGCATACACATATTCTGGCTGGCGCAGCAAAATAGCTTGATTTTCGGCCAATGGATCCCTCGACGAAAATCTCGCCAAAACCGGCATGTACATGGCAATTCTCCTTAATGAATGACTTATCGTTCCGGTAATCCGAACCGTTGCGGTTGAGGTAGCGACAGCGGCTTTGGTATGTGAGGTTCCGAGATCCGACCGGCAGGTTGACCGAATGTCGCGACTTGAGGCCGTTGAGGTTGCATCCGACGTTGCATGCAACCCGCACACTGGCAAAATGGCGTGTGCCCTGGCATCCCCTGCGGTTTCGTTGCCTCTTCCCTGGCCTGCCGGCAGTGGAAACATTCGCAGGATTGGCCGTGAGGCGGAACGGTACGCGACGCCACGATCTCTTGGCTTCGTTGACATAAGTGGCAACCGCAATTCAACGGATGGCCCTGACAACCTGGCTGTTTTTCACGCCGGCGTTGCCGCGTTTCTTGCTCCATTTCGAGCATCCGGGTAATCGACTTTTGGTGCGCCTGCCATTCCTTCGTTCGCTTCGCGTGCAGCCAATCGTATCGTTGGTCATCGGGAGCGAGTTGCCGGGCAAAATAAAGGCTCTTAAGGCATTCATTCCAGTTATGCCGTTCATGGAAACATTCGCTGCGCTGAACGAGAAAATCGGCCAAGGTCTCTGTCGCGGTCATCGACCGCAGATAGCGACCATGTCGGAAGTCGATTTCGGTCCACAACTCCGGCCACTGGATGTAATGCGCATCGTCGTAATAGGCGATTCCCTCGCCGGAACCTTCGACGTTGAAGCGATCGGGCGGAATCCAGAGTTTGAGATTCGGGTTCGACCATGAGATCGTCGTACCGCGCGGATCGTCCCAGCGGAAAAACAGATGTCCGCGACTTTGTACCAGATAGACCGGCAAGCCAAGCCTACGCCCCACGGCAACGTACACCACGGGCATCGAGGCACACGTTCCCCCTTTGCCGTTGTCGTCGACAATGCCGTGGATGAATAGATCTTCGGGTTGACAGAAATCGGGTTTGAACTTGCGGTCGGGGTGGTAGCGCACGCCGCAATCTTCCTGCAGCACCTGCAACATGTACCAGCAGAAAAACCTGGCAAGGGAACTGCCGTAACTGAATTCGGTCGGCGGTTGGAACGATTGAATTTCGAAGCGGTAAAGATGCCGACAGATTTCGAATTTGACCTGTTGCGCCCAGTCGTCGAGTTTTTCGAGGAGGGCAGCGATGTCGAGACTTTCGGTGCCGGGGAGTCCACGCGCGGCACAGAGATTGAGTACGGCAACATCGTAACTGTCGAGGCCAGCTATCGAGAGGCCGGTAAACTCGTCAAGAGTGGGAGCGATGTCGGCCATCTGCAATCCCTAAGATCAGTCAATTCGTTTAGAAATGCGAATCGCTTGCGACGCATTCCGATCGTTTATGCCATTTACTGTAGTTGACATTCGGTGAATTACAAGAAAATTATCTCGCGATCAGTAGATTTTGACGCGAAGCCAGATAAACCACCACCCCCATTTATCCCAAATTAAACTCCGGGTGCCGTTGGGACGATCTAAAAAATAAGGGATCGGGTAAGGGGGACGCACCAGCGCAGCAAAAAGCCCGCCGAGTGAACTCGACGGGCTCCGTTCATTGTCAATTATCCATTATCAACTATCCATTAAACGCCGGCGGCCTGCCGCTGGCCCGGACGTTTCGGCTTGCCTTTGGTTTTGCGGCGGTCGTAGCCTTCGCCGTTCTTGCTGCGGTTGCCGTAAGCCGGCCGTCCGCCGCGCTGGGCGGGTTTCGGATCGCGCGTCATCGACCGTTCGACGTGGAACGGGTGATCTTTTTCGATGACGATCGTCATCTGAATCAGCTTTTCGATCGCCCGCAGATCGTAACGTTCGCTCGAATCGCACAGCGACAACGCGATGCCGTCGGCGCCGGCCCGGCCGGTGCGGCCGATGCGGTGCACGTAGTTTTCCGGCTCGTGCGGAATGTCGAAATTGACCACGTGCGTGATGCCGTCGATGTCAATTCCGCGGGCGGCGACGTCGGTCGCCACCAGCACCTGGAACCGGCCGCTGCGAAAGTCGGCGAGAATCCGATTGCGGGCGTTCTGCGATTTGTCGCCGTGAATCGCATCGGACCTGATCCCGCCGCGATTCAACTGCTTGGCGACTTTATCGGCGCCCCGTTTCGTCTTCGTGAAGATGAGCGAACGCCCCATCGCCCCGTCCTTAAGCAGTTGTTCGAGCAGCGTTCCCTTGTCGCCATGCTGCACGAACAGCACGCGCTGTTCGATTTTTTCGACGGTCTTCACTTCGGGCGAAATCTCGATGCGCACCGGGTCGCGGAGCAGCGTCGAGGCGAGCGTGGCCGCTTCACCCGAAAGCGTCGCCGAGAAAAACAGCGACTGGCGGTCTTCCGGCAGTTGCGAGATGATCCGCTTGAGGTCCGGCAAAAAGCCCATGTCGAGCATGCGGTCGGCTTCGTCGAGCACGAAGGTATCGAGCTCGTCGAGATCGACGTGACCTTGCTCCATCAAGTCGAGCAGCCGGCCGGGAGTCGCCACGGCGATATGCACGCCGCGGTTGAGCATGCGGACCTGCGATTGCTGGCTTACCCCGCCGTAGATCACGACCTGGCGGAACTTGAGGTGCCGGCCGTAGGTCTGAAAATTTTCGCCGATCTGGGCCGCGAGTTCGCGGGTCGGCGTGAGGATGAGCACGCGCGGTGCACCGGGAGATGAAGCCCGGCGATTGGTTTCGAGCCGATGCAGAATCGGCAAGGCGAACGCGGCGGTTTTGCCGGTTCCGGTTTGCGCGCAGCCGAGCAAGTCCTGTCCGCCAATGAGCGGAGGAATCGCCGCCGCTTGAATCGGCGTGGGAGTCGTATAGTTTTCTTCTTTGATCGCCCGTAACAGCGGTTCGATCAGCTTCAGTTCGGCAAATGTCGTAGGATTCAATGGATTACCTGTCTTTGGTTTCATGGCCGTCGGCCACGAAACCGCTTGTAAAGTTTGTTGCGATCGTCGATCGCTTAACGGAGACCAAGCGCCGGCAAAAACATCGCCGCTGCGCCTGCTCCGCATGAGTAATGAGGAACGGATTTCGAGACCGGCCGGATCGATTCCCTTCGTCACGAGACGGTGAGGACAACCGAGCGGATCGAAATCGACTGCTTTAATGAGGATTCGACGCTTAGAGACTCTAACATAACCGGTTGTGCTTCTCGAAAACGCCTGAACGTTTGCAATAAATCGTGAGGCACAGAGGTTATGTGAGAATGACTTAAGCAGCGACGCACACATGGCGTCGCGCCGTCGAAGTGAGGGCATGCCGGAACTCGTTCCGGTATCGAGCGATATCAGTTACGCATCGCATGACACGGTGACGTCGCGGGGATTGATTCCACTCGAAGGGTTTTCGCCTGCGAACGGAGGGCTGGCAGTTCTTTAGAAATCCCTAACATAACCTCTGTGCATAGCGATTTTGCGCTAAATTTGAGGCATTTTCAACAGGCACAACCGGTTATGTTAAAGTCTCTTATGCAAATCCATTTGGTTGTCGCAAGAACTTGCAAAGCATCCGTGAGACTGGCGTCGGCTGGAAGGCGAGGAGTCAAATCGAAACGATCGACTCGCAACGGCTCTATTCGACGCAAGAAAAGGAAGCCGGGTGGTTGGGACACCCGGGATTGAAATTCAAACGACGATCGTTAAATCTTCAACGATCATGACCCGTCCTGAAACCCGATTTGGTTTGCCGATTAGACCCTGTTTTGAGTTTCTTCGCCGTCCCGAGGGTTTCAGGATCGATTTTAGTAGCGGCCGCGACGACCGCCGCCGCCACCGCCTCCACCGCCGCCGCCGCCCGGACGTTCGGCGCGAGGACGCGCTTCGTTGACCGTGAGGGTCCGGCCTTCGAAATCTTTACCATTCATTTCATCGATGGCCGCTTCGCCGCCCGACTCCATTTCGACGAAACCAAAACCGCGCGAGCGGCCGGTTTCACGATCGGTCACCACCGAAGCGGAGGTCACCGTGCCGAACTTCGAGAAAGCTTCTCGCAGGCTGTCGGAAGTCGCGGAAAATGGGAGGTTACCAACATACAGATTCTTGCTCATTGTCATCCTTTGCGAGCCATACCGGCCCTTCTAAACGGAAAATTCAAACCATCAAAATGCAAACCGGGAAACGCACAGAGGGATGTTCGAATTTGATGGAGTGGTCCCGAGTAGAGATGAAACTCGACGGGTATCGCTCTAAGAAAGGTCCGAAAGTCCAGAATGGTTGTCTCAGTCTGCCTGTGATGGTTAACAGGTTCGAAGCGAATTAAGCTCAAGCAAGCCGGAGGTCATGGAGCCGACGTTCTGAAAACGCTTCCCAACGGCGTTCTCGTCCCTTCGTCTCCCCACCGACAAACTTAGCTCTCGAACATTGCCAGACTGAGATCTTAATCGCTTTGAACCTGGAGGACTCAGAGCTGAAGACCCGGAGGATCTGTCGAGCAGCAGTGCACTTGTGCGTACTCACTTCTTTGCCGCCGGCACACGAACCGGAAGCCCCCTGATTATATCACTGCTACAAATTTCAGCTAGTGCAGAAACAACGAATCTGCATGATTTCAAAAGAGATTTCTCGCTCGTTCTTTTTGCTGTCAAGACCGAAAAAACCGCTGAAAACGCCCATTCCGCACCAAAACAACCTCGATTCGTTTGCGCGCTCTGCAATTCCCGCCCCCCTTCCATGCTACGATTCGTGCTCTTTGGGACGATTACTGATAACATAAACGTGGCGTTACAGAAAACATTTTTTGCTCATTTCACTCGACATGTTCGTGCCTTTCGTGGGG
>JBBECD010000133.1:0-11820 GCA_040881995.1 Planctomycetaceae bacterium | reverse complement strand
AATCGACCACGAACCGCACGAAAAGCACGAACGGCTGCCAGAAAAATCATGGACCTGCTGTTAACCGAAGCGGCTCGCCGCATTATCGCTCTCTCCCGGCAACTTGCCAGCGAATCCACCGCCGCCGAGGTCGAACCGAAGCACTTGTTGTGGGCTCTGCTGGCCGATGAATCGCGCGGCTCGGAAATCCTCCGCGACTACGAAATCACCACCGACGTCGTGTTGAAAGACCTCGATCTTCCGGTCGTTCACGAGCTGACCGAGAGCGTCGACGCCGGGGAATCGCTGCCCATGAATGCCACGCTCACCGAAATTCTCGCCGCGGCTCATCGGCGACGGGGCGATGCCGGGCGGAGTGTCGAACTCGGGAGCGAACACATTCTATACGGGCTGATCGAAATCCCGTCGGAGGTCTCGGAATGGCTGCAACAGCGGGGACTGCACGCCGACGTCCTTCGCCAGAAAGTCGAAGACGTCTCGGGCAATCCCTCGGCACCGCTGGATGTCGACATCGCTTTGAACGCGGTCACGCGATCGAGTTCGGAAGAGACCGAGACGTTGCGAATTCTCGATGCCTGCGCCAATCGTGCCCGCGAGGGAGTCCGCGTGGTCGAAGATTACGTCCGCTTCGTGCTCGACGACGGTCATCTCACGCGATTGCTCAAAACCTGGCGACACGACTTCACGCAGGCCTTGTCGCTGCTCGGCCGGCAAATATGGATTTCTCGCGATACGCCAACCGACGTCGGCACGGCCATCAGCACTCCCTCCGAGTTGTACCGCCCTGCCCTGCTCTCGGTGGTGCAGGCGAACTGCAAACGGCTGGAAGAATCGCTCCGCAGCCTCGAAGAATACGGCAAGCTCGTTTCCCCCGACTTCGCCGGCGAGATCGAGCAACTTCGCTATCGATTTTACACGCTGGAAAAGGCGATTCTGAATACGCAGTTCAACCGCGAACGGCTCGCCGCGTGCCGGTTGTATCTGCTCGCGACCGAAAAACTCTGCGACCACGGCCTGGGACCGGCAGTGCGGCAGTCGCTTGCCAACGGCGTGTCGATCGTGCAGATGCGCGAGAAGAATCTCAGCGAACGACAATTGCTGGAGCAAGCCCGCCTGCTGCGCGAATGGACCCGCGAACTCGGAGCGTTACTCATCATCAACGACCGCCCCGATATCGCGGTATTGAGCGACGCCGACGGCGTCCACGTCGGCCAGGACGACATGACGGTCAAAGACGCCAGAAGAATCATCGGCCCGAATCGCCTCATCGGCGTTTCGACACACACCATCGAACAAGCGAGACAAGCCGTCATCGACGGAGCCGACTACCTGGGCGTCGGCCCGGTGTTCCAGAGCACGACGAAAGAGTTTGCAAAGTTCGCCGGTTTGGAGTTCGTGAAACAAGTCGCGGCAGAGATCACACTCCCGTGGTTCGCGATCGGCGGGATTAACGCCGAGAACATCTCGCAGGTGATTGGAGCCGGAGCGAAGAGAGTCGCCGTGAGCGGGGCGATTTGCGGAGCGAAGGAGCCGGGGGTGGCGGCGCGGGGGCTGGATGAGGAACTGTCGATGCAGGAACGGTGATACAAGTCGTCACTGATCGAACTTGCACGTCGCATTCTTCGTGCTTATGATCGGAGAAATAAGTCTTAACGGAGGCGATTACACATGACAAAACTGCTGGAACAAGCCTTTAACGAAGCCTCGAAACTTCCCGAAGAAGAACAAAACGCGCTCGCCGAGATGCTGCTCAGTGATCTGGCCTCCGAGCAACGATGGGCGGATGCCTTTGCGAAATCTCAGGATAAACTGTCGCTGCTGGCAAAGGAAGCGGTGGAGGAATTCAAACGCCGCGATTCTTCAGGCCCAAGGGACCGGCCAGTCTTATAGCCAAGTCCGCAGGGCCTGATGACGTCTTATCACCGAATCGTAACGGAGGGCATTTTTATGAGTGAGTATCGCGTCGAAACCACTTTGAACCAGGACGGCTCTCTGACGTTAACGGATTTGCCCTTTCACGCTGGCGATGCCGTTGAAGTGATAATTTTGCATCATGTGCAAAAGCCTTTTGGCCGGGAAAGGTATCCGCTTCATGGTGCGCCCATCGAGCTTGTCGGTCCGACTGATCCTGTGGCAGAAGAAGATTGGAACGCCCTGCGATGATCGTGCTGGATACACACATCTGGTTTGGTGGATTCACGATGCCCCCCAACTTTCGGATGCACAGAAGAAGCTGATCGAAAGTCGGCAAGAATAGGAATCGAGTGAAGAAATGCCGTCGATATCGATGTTTTATGGTTTGATCGTCTACATGTACTTTATGGACAACAAGCAGCACAAACTGCCTCACATCCATGTCAAATACCAGAATGACGAAGTTGTCGTGTCTATTCCAGATGGCCATGTACTCGAAGGACGAATTCCAAATTCCAAAATGAAACTTCTTCAAGCGTGGATAGAATTGCATAAGGATGAGCTGGTGGCGAATTGGGATTTGGCAGTGTCTGGTGAGCAGCCATACAAAATCGATCCACTGAGGTAATTATGAATCCCAGAGTACGTAAAGTTGTGCCGCTGGCCGGCTACAAACTCAGCATTGAATTCGATAACGGTGAAAACGGTGTGTACGACTGCGCTCCTCTCCTGGAATTTGGCGTTTTCCGGGAGTTACAAGACGAAAACTATTTTCAATTGGCAACCGTTTTGGATGGCACGGTGGTGTGGCCGCACGATCAAGACATTTGCCCTGATACGCTGTACCTCGACTCCACCAAAACCGCCGAAAAAGGACTCGTTGATTCTTAACGTCGAAAGAGTTTGACCGCAGTTGTCCGACACTCATTTTTCCAGAGCAAACCCCGATGAGCGAACCAATTCCCGAAGGGGCCCGGCCTGTGGCCAGAATTCTTCTTGTCGACAGCAAGAACCGATTGCTGTTGTTGAATGCAGAGCGGCCAGCGGACGGGTTTCAATTCTGGGTGACTCCCGGCGGTGGCCTCAATCCGGGTGAGAGCTTTGAGGATGCGGCCCTTCGGGAACTGCATGAAGAAACTGGCCTGCATGTTCCTATTGGTCCTTGCGTCTGGTTCCGCCGACATGCTTATTCATGGAATGGCCGTCAACACGTCCAGTACGAACGATTTTTTGTGGCGAGAACCGACGACGATGACATTTCCCCCAAATCACAAGATAGCTACGTCATAGGCCACCGGTGGTGGAATTTGCGGGAAATCGAATGTTCCACGGAAGTCTTTGTCCCCCGTCGACTTGCAGAACTGGGGATCGACGTCATCCTCGGCGTGTATCCAGATCGGCCGATCAACTGCGGAGTTTGAATCATGTCTCGCTACCTTTTCATCTCATCGCTCCTGTTTCTTGTCGCAGCTACATCCCTCCCCGGCTGCACCGATCAAGCCTCGATCGACAAGGCGACGTCACAAGTTCGACGGTTGACGGAGGAGCTGGATAAGCAAACGACCGCCACCGGCGTGTACGTCCGCGCGAAAGAAGGGGACGCCGCCGAGAACGATCCCTGGGGGACGCCGCTCAATATCAGCTATTCGCAGGGAGGCGTGAGCGAGACGATCACCGTCCGCTCCGCCGGACCCGACAAATTGCTGCATACCGACGATGATATTCTCCAGCAGGGTATGGCGATGAACTTCAAAGGGATCGGTGAAGGAATCAAACAGAACGCCGGCGAGACCGCGAAAAATCTGGCCAAAGGCGCCGTCAAAGGGGCCGTGGAAGGGGTGAAGGAAAGCATTAAGGACTCGCTGCCGTTCAAACGGAAGCAGAAGGGAAATGACGCGGCAGGGGTCGTCCAGGATCAAGCGGAAGATGTAAAGACCGAGGAAGAAAACAACGAGGAATAGCGCAATGGAGTTTACCGTCTCGTGTTCCTGTGGCCGGGTTCAGACCGTCTCTGAAGGATCGGCTGGTGCGCGGATTGCTTGCGCATGTGGCGAAATGGTCGATGTCCCGTCACTGGCGCAACTGCGAAAACAAGCGGGACTCTCCGCCGTCGAGGTCGCCGTCGAGTTTCAAATCGCCCGTCTCGTCGAAACGAGGGAACTTCCTCCGCCGAGTTGCATTATGTGTGGATCCAACAGCGCTGATCAGATGTCTTTCGCGGCGATTTGCGAGCAAATCTACGTGCAGAAGTCGGGGGGATTTTCGTGGTTTACGTTGCTCTTTTCCTTAGGGAATTTTATGGCGTGGCGTCCCACCGAGATTTCCATGCATGGTAGAAATACGATCGTGCCGACGCCTGTTTCCGCCTGCGATCACTGCCGTCGGCAGTTGATGTACACAAGATCACAAGTCTTTGCGGCCCTGTTGGCGCTCGCCGGAGTCGTGGCGATGCTGATGCTTAGCCGGCAAAGCGGAATGATATTCTTCGGTCTGGCGTTTGTCGCTTACTTCTACAGCGGCTGGTCCAACAAGCATCGGCAACGCGCGTTAAAACAGTGGCTCGGTCAGATCCCGCTGTACAAGCAGCTTTTCGACAAATATCCCGATACCGTCTTGCAACTCGTGCCCGAGGGAGACGTTTTCGAGAAGTACGATTCCGATCCGCTGCCGGCTCCCGACATAAGTTCTTAAGAACGCTCCATGTCCATCTACATCGCCCTCTTCCGAGGCATCAACGTCGGCGGCAGGAACTCGCTGCCGATGAAGGAACTGACGTCCCTGCTTGAAGATCTCGGGGCGAACGGCGTCAAGACGTATATTCAAAGCGGCAACGTTGTCTTCGCGTCGCGTGAAAAAAACACCAAACGGCTGGCCGGCAAGATCGGTGCCGAGATCAAGAATCGTCGCGGCTTCGAACCGGCCGTATTGCTGTTGACGTCGGACGATTTGAAGTCGGCGATCGAGGCGAATCCGTTTCCCGAAACCGAGGGCGATCCGAAATCGCTGCATCTCGGTTTTCTCGACACGGCACCGAACAAGCCCGATCTGAAAAAACTCGATGAACTGAAAGCCAACGGCGAACGTTTTCAGCTCATCGGAAAAATCTTTTACTTGCACGCCCCGAACGGAGTCGGACGTTCGAAACTCGCCGCGAGTTCCGAACGGCTGCTCGGCGTGACGATGACCGACCGCAACTGGCGGACGGTGTGCAAGCTGAACGAACTTGCAAATGCGTGACCGGTTTTGCAGACTGTGAGACATGATCGGCAGAAAACTTCGGGGCGAAGATATATTGTTTATGCAGATCGGTTTGTTACGCTCGATAGCTTGAAAATGTGAGAACGACTCATGCGCAAAATCTTCGGGATTATCCTGTGCTGTCTCGGTCCTCTTTCACTCGTGGTCATGTCGGTAGAAAAAGGACTGCTTGGTACGGGGGTTTTGAACACAAAAGACTTGCCGCCATTTATCGGAAACGAGATCGGTACCTTCAGTGAGTATTTATTTAACGTATGGCACTGGGATGCCGCGGGATTCCTGTTGATGTTGTTAGCGCTTCCAGGACTCTATGTCGGATTGCGCCTATTATTGACCGATAAAGATCAAGCCGCAGACAACGCGCGACATGGCTGATCGAAATGCCGTAAGAGGGATTATCGAATGAATCCATTTGGTCCTTTCCTCGCTCTGGCTCTCGCTCCACTGTTTCGCCCTCTCGTTCAATGGCTTGCTCTCCTGTTCATTGCAGTGTTATCGCAATTCGTTTATGCCGATGAACCGACCGGGTTTGCCGAACCCGTCGACGTTACGTTCACGGCCGACGTCGACGGCAGCGAGCAGAAATACGTGTTGATGCTGCCTTGGAAATTCGACGCCGACCAATCGCACGATTTGATGATCGCCGTGCATGGGCACGGCTCCGACCGCTGGCAGTTTGCCGCGTCGGACGACGGCGAGATGCGCGCCTGTCGCGACGTTGCGGCTGCAAACCAGATGATTTACGTTTCGCCCGACTATCGTGCGAAGACCTCGTGGATGAGCCCCAAGGCTGAAGCCGACGTCGTGCAGATCATCGCAGATCTTAAAAAGCAATACAAAATCGACAAGGTGTTCATCACCGGAGCCTCGATGGGAGGTTCCTCGTGCCTGACGTTCACAGCGCTGCATCCCGACCTTATCGCCGGCGTGGCCTCGATGAACGGGACGGCGAATCATCTGGAATACCGGCAATTCCAGGACGCGATTCAAGAATCGTTCGGCGGCACGAAAGCCAAGATTCCCGAGGAATATAAGAAACGGAGTGCCGGATACTGGCCCGAAAAACTGACGATGCCGGTCGGCATCTCCGTCGGCGGAAAGGACGAACTCGTCCCGCCGGAAAGCGTCCGCCGCTTAGGAGCCGTGCTGACCGCCCTCGACCGTCCGGTGCTGGTGATCGACCGCGAAGAAATCGGACATTACACCGAATACAAGGATGCAAAGAGGATTTTGGAGTTTGTGATTGAAGCCGCGAACAAGCACAACATTGACGAATAGCGTCAGCGATCCGCTGCGCAAACCTGTGCTCCCTCTCTCCCCCTCTCAATTTCACTCCGGCTGCCGCACGCCGTACAGCACCTTCGTCCGCGCTTCGATGCTCTCGGCGAGTGCTTCGCCCAGGCGCAGGGCGTTCATCGCTTCGGTGTGGCTGTAGTACGTCAGATATTTTCTGGCGAGATCGTCTTCACCGGCTTCGTACAGTTTTCGTGCGGTCCGCTCGACCGTTTCTTGTTCCTTGATCAAGCCCGCTTCGAAGGCCGTCAGCGCTTCGGTGATCTCCGGTAAAAACTTCTCGCGATGTTCGTCCATCAGGTAGAACAAACGCTTAAAGACCCGGAAGGCGTACACCGTCGATTCGAGGCCGCGCTGATCGGCGCTCTGAAACTGCGCGGGTTCGTCCTCGGTCAGATAACGATGTCGCTTAAACTCCGGCGGGACGTCCTGCACGCCGAGGCGGTACGGCACGAACGGGGCCGTCACCGATTGCGCCGCGGCGACCCACAGCGTTCCCATCTCGGGTTGTTCATCTTCGCGCAGGACGGCGACCTGGCCGTATCCCGCTGTCTCGCGGGTGACATCGGTCGTCCGCACCATTTCCATCATGTCGGTGAGCGTGATCTTGCCGGCGCGTTCTTTCAGCCGCGATTCGATCAACTCGACGGCTTCTGATTTTTCCGGCACGCCGTACACCTTGCCGACGTGAAACGGCTCGCCCGAGTCGAGATCGTACCATCCCTGCTCGACGGCGAATGAGATGAAATTGTCCGAACCCATATAGTTAGGACTATTTTTGAAATCGAGCGGAATCGCTTCTATATACCCCGGCCGCGAGACGCGGACATCGTCGGGGCCTAGCCGCTGGGCGATCCACAATCCCTGGCCTCCGGCGAAATTGATGACGACCCAGCCTTCGTTGGCGTCGGCGAAGAGATGTGAGTTGCCGTCGTAGGTCGAGTAGCCGTATTCGTCCATCAGCGCGCCGATGATCTCGACCGCTTCGCGGGCGGTTTTGGCGCGTTCCATGGCGATCCGCGAGAGGTCCGAATAATTCGGCCCGCGCTGCGGATTGGGGGTCATCTTTCGCAACTCGTCGCGCGAAGGCGACCAGATATCCCTGCCCGCCACGCCGTATTCGTTGAGGCCCCCGTTCGTCAGCGGCGCGGGGAACCCGGCGAACGCCGAGTAGTTCATCGTGATGTATCGAAACGTGACCTCGGCCTGCGGGATGGCAATGAGTTCGCCGGGATAGCGCGCCTTCTCGGTCGCGCCGACGAGAATCGTCGTTCCCGGTTCATGCTCCCGCCGCGGTACGATTTCGAGCCAATGGCTGGAGGGTTCATCGCCGTAGCCACCGAGATAAACGCACCCGTCGGCGGTGAGGTTCTTGCCGACGTAGATGCCGTAGGAGGCGTAGGCGGATACCATAGGTATGAGGTGAAGAAGCGAAATCGTCATTGCGACAAATGAGTATCGACATATGCGGCACATACGATGGCCTTTCAGTCGAATGATGTTGAACAAAGTTCGCGATTTTGGGAAAGACCGGGAGCTTACGCTCCCGGCTCGCCTGGGGCGAACACGTCCCGCGTCGCGCCCTGCATGATGTCGACGATCTGATCCAACTGCGCATGCGTCGTGATCACCGGCGGCGCGAGGCAAAAAACGTCGCCGCGCAGGCGGCTGAACAGGCCGCGCTGCTGGGCCGCCATGTGGATTTTGTGACCGATTTTCTGCTCGGCGGGGTATTCGGCTTTCGTATCGCGATCCTGCACGTATTCGATCGCGCACATCAGGCCCTTGCCGCGGACTTCGCCCACGTGCGGATGATCGGCGAGCGCCGCCGTTAACCCCTTGAGCAGATAATCCCCTTTCTCGGCGGCTTGTGCGGGGAAACCCTCGCGCTCGATGATGTCGATCGTCCGCATGGCGACGGCGCATCCCACCGGATGCGCGCTATACGTGAAGGCGTGCATCCACGCCATGCTGCCGGCGTCGAGAACCGCAGCGATCTGCTCGGTGATGCCGATTCCACCGAATGGGAAATATCCCGACGTAATCGCCTTCGCGAACTGAATGATGTCGGCCCGCACGCCCCAATGTTCGAGGCCGAACATTTTTCCCGAGCGGCCGAAACCGGTGATGACCTCGTCGGCGACGAACAGCACGTCGTACTTATCGCAAATCTCGCGGATGCGCGGGAAATAATCGTCTTGCGGTACGATCACGCCGCCGGCCCCTTGAATCGGCTCGGCGATGAACATGCCGACGGTGTCGGCCCCTTCGTTCAGGATCGCTTTTTCGAGTTCGTTCGCCGCGGCGATGCCCTGACTGATTCCTTCCGGAGCCACATACCGATACGGATACGGCGACGGAATATGCAAGAACCCCGGCACCTTCGGTTCGAACATCGGCCAGTAATTCGACAACCCGGTCGCCGACATCGCCGCCAGCGTGACGCCGTGATAGCCGTACTCGCGACCGATAACTTTCGTTTTGTCGGGCTTGCCTTTGAGTTTCCAGTAGTACCGGGCGGTCTTGATCGACGTCTCGGTCGCTTCGCCTCCACCGGAGGTGAAGAAAAACCGCGTGATGTTCGAACTCGTCAGCCGCGAGAGCCGTTCCGCCAGTTCGATCGCCCACGGGTTGGAACTCCCGGCGTAACCCGAGCAGTACGAGAGCGTTTCCATCTGCCGGGCCGCGACCTCGGCGATTTCCTTCCGCCCATGACCGGCGACGACGTTCCACAAGCCCGAGAGAGCGTCGATGTATTCCTTGCCGTCGACGTCGACGAGCATGGCCCCCTGCCCTTTGACCCAGACATGGGCCGTCGCTTCGTGCAAGCCGCGGTTGTGCAGCGGATGAATGAGGTGCGCGAGGTCTTGCTTGAGGAGTTTTTCTTTGTTGGTCGTCATTGGTGTATCCTTCGCGTTTAGAGATGCATCGAGTCTCAACTAATCGGACGGCGATTGCAAGGGAAGATGGTGGTTGGGGGTCTCATCGGTTAGCCGCGACGCAACGCGGAGCGCTAGCCTACGCTATACGACAAGCGATCGCCCGTCGCACCTCACGTGCAATCGCTCCGCTGCGCAAAGCCTCTGCGTCGCGGCTAAACGTTGGAGTCGCACTCCCAACCCCCAATCCCCGTCCCCCAATCCCCAAATCACTCCCACTCACCGGCTGCGTTGTGCTATCATGCCGATTCACGAACGAATTGAACATCATTTTTTACGAAGGTGCATCGTGTCACGAGATCAGGTGGTTTTGGCGTATTCCGGCGGATTGGATACCTCGGTCATTCTCGGCTGGCTGCAGGATGAAGGCTACGACGTGCATTGCGTCTACGTCGATCTCGGTCAGCCCTGCGAAGACCGCGAAGCGATTTTGAAGAAGGCCCACACATGCGGGGCCAAGTCGGCCCGCATTCTCGACGTGCAGGAAGAACTCTGCCGCGATTTCGCCTTCCCCGTGATGCAATGGAACGCCAAATACGAAGGCTTGTATCTGCTCGGCACGTCGATCGCCCGACCTTTGATCTCCAAAGTCTGCCTGCAAGTCTGCCGCGAAGTCGGCGCGAAAGCGTATGCTCACGGAGCGACCGGCAAAGGGAACGACCAATGCCGGTTTCAGCTCGCCGCCGAGGCGCTCGACCCGTCGATCAAAATCATCGCCCCGTGGCGGATCGAACGCTATCGCGATCGTTTTCCCGGCCGGACCGAGATGATCGCCTACTGCGACGAGAAGAATATCCCGGTCAAGGCGTCGATCTCGAAGCCGTATAGTTCGGACGAAAACTGTCTGCACATCAGCTACGAAGCCGGGCTGCTCGAAGACCCCGCCGTCAACGGCGTCGATCTCGTCGAATTCGGCATGACGGTCTCGCCGCAGCAGGCTCCGGATAAAGTCGAGTCGGTCACGATCGCCTTCGAAGCGGGCGTGCCGGTCAGCGTTAATGGGAAGAAACTCGATGCGTTCCCCATTGTGAAAACGCTCAACGAGATTGGCGGACGCAACGGCGTCGGGCAGATCGACGTCGTCGAAAACCGCTTCGTCGGCATGAAAAGCCGCGGCGTGTACGAAGCGCCGGGCATGACGATCTTGTATCACGCCCATCTGATGCTCGAACAACTCACGCTCGACCGCGATCTGGTCCACTTGCGCGACCGCATCTCCCCTGAAATCGCCGAGATGGTCTACTACGGTTTCTGGTACACGCCGAAGATGGACGCCCTGTTGGCGTTCAACCGCGAAGCGCAAAAGCCGGTCGCCGGTGAAGTGACGCTCGGGTTGTACAAGGGGAACATGATCGTGCAAAGCCGGCACAGTCCCAACAGCCTGTACGATGCCGCCGTCGCCAGCATGGAAGGAGGGGGCACGTACAACCAGACCGACGCCGAGGGTTTCCTGCGCATCATGGGCCTGCCGAGCAGAGTGCAAGGTCGGGTGTTTCCGCGACAATACTAATTCCGCGAGCGGGCGCTGGGAGAATGACTAATTTCTAATGACTAATGACTAACGAAATCCCAATGACGAATGTCCGAAGACTTCATCATTCGCCATTCGGAATTGGGAATTCTTTAGTCATTAGAACTTAGTCATTAGGCATTCTCGCGGCCCGCTCGCCTTGCAAAGACAAAGCAGTCAGCAGTGCCTCGCACTTTCGCCATCGGAGACATTCATGGATGCGATGTCGCATTGGAGACGCTGCTCTCCAAGCTCGGCCTCACGTCCGCCGATACGTGCGTCGTTCTCGGCGACGTCATCGACCGCGGCCCCGATTCGAAGCGGGCGATCGAACTCCTCATCGAACTGCAAAAAACTTGCCGGTTGATTTTCCTGATGGGGAACCACGAAGAGATGCTGTTCGACACCCTCGCCGGCGGCGTGTGGGCACAAAACTGGCCCCTCTACGGTGGAGACGCGATGCTGCAATCTTACGGCGGCCGGCTCGACCAAATCCCCGAGGAGCATCTTGAGTTTTTGCGTTCGGGCCTCAATTTCTTCGAAGCGGGCGACAACATTTTTGTGCACGCCAATCTCGAACCGGGCGTGCCGCTCGAACGGCAATCGACCGAATGGCTCCGCTGGACCAAGTTGACGGGTCAGGAAAAACCCTACGCCGAAGGCAAACGCGTCATCTGCGGCCACACCGCCCTCCGCGAAGGCAAGCCCAGCGTCTTCCCCGGCTGGGCCTGCATCGACACCTTCTGCTACGGCGGCAAATATCTGACGTGCGTGAATGTCGACACGGATGAAGTCTATCAGGCGCGGCAGACCGGAGCGTTTCGGGACGGGTTGTCGTTGAGGGATTTTGCCTGAGCGGCGGGGTTTATCCCCGCCGTGTGGCGAGTCACGGCGGGGATAAACCCC
>JBBECD010000132.1:0-25160 GCA_040881995.1 Planctomycetaceae bacterium | reverse complement strand
CTCTACCCCAAGATTAAAGCCTGACAGAGCACTAGCCCGAAGCGCAAGCGAGGGTTCTTCGTTTTCGCATAGACAAAAAAGTCTATGCCACCTGAAAGCACACATGCCTGTTCGTTCGATTGAAGGGAAAACCCTCGCTCGCGCTTCGGGCTTGTATGTGGAACAGCAAGGATGCTGACTACGAAACCGCTAACCGTCGTGCAGGTGTTGCCGGCACTCGAAGGGGGTGGGGTCGAGCGAGGGACTCTCGAAGTCGCCGCCGAACTCGTCCGCCGAGGTTGTCGTTCGTACGTCGTCTCGGCACCGGGCCGCATGGTCGCAGCACTCACCACCGCGGGAAGCGAACACATCCCGTGGGAGGTCGGCCGCAAATCGCTGTTAACGCTCCAATACATCCGCCCGCTGCGAAATTTATTGCGCGATCTCGATGCCGACATTGTGCATGCACGATCCCGATTGCCCGCATGGATTTGCTATCTCGCCTGGCGGACGATGCCGAAGCAGAACAGGCCGCGGTTCGTCACCACCGTGCACGGCTTGTACTCGGCGAATCGTTACAGCCGGATCATGGTGCAAAGCGAAGCGGTGATCGCCGTCTCCAAAACGATAGAGAATTACATCGCCGCGAGTTACTCACAGGCGGTTTCGCCCGAGAACATTCACGTCATCTCGCGCGGCATCGCTGAGCAAGAATTTCCGCGGGGATTTCGACCGTCACACTCCTGGGTCGATGACTGGTATCGCCAGTATCCGCACTTGCGCGATCGTCAGGTGTTGACGTTGCCGGGCCGCATCACACGCCGGAAAGGGCACGCCGACTTTCTGCGGCTGATCGCCCGATTGAAGTCGCACGGTTGTCCCGTGCACGGCCTGATCGTCGGCGGCGACGACCCGCAGCGGCTCGCTTATGCCCGCGAACTGCGAGACGCCGTCGCTCAACTCGGACTTGCAAACGACGTCACATTCACCGGTCAGCGCGGGGACATTCGCGAGATATACGTCGTCTCCGATGCGGTCTTTTCACTTTCGACTCAGCCCGAATCGTTCGGGCGCACCGTGCTCGAAGCCCTCGCTATCGGCAGACCCGTCGTCGGTTACGCTCACGGAGGTGTCGGCGAAATTCTACATAAGCTGTATCCCGCCGGCGCGATTCCGCTCGGCGACGAATCCATGCTGTTCGAGACCACGCAGCGATTGCTGAACGATGCAATGGAACCAGCGGCGATACCTCGCGAGTTTCAGTTGCAGACGATGCTCGATCGGACGCTGCAGCTCTACACCGATCTCGCGGGACGTCATATGGAACGGCCTCTTGCGATTGAGGAGTTCGCCGCATGAATTTCGATACTTCAATCATTCCTCTGACATCACCACGCGGACTGACGATCTGCCACGTGCTGGCGAGTCCGCCGGGATTGGGGGGACTGGAAAAACATGTCATCGAGGTCAGCAAGCGGCTCGCCGAGCGACACCGTGTGATTGTGACCGCTCCGGAGTTTCTGCGAGAACATCTCGATGCACGAGTGATCTTCGAACCCGTGGCTCTCGATGCGGGACGCATTCATCCCGGCGTGCTTTGGCGCTTGCGACAGGTCTTCAAGCAATATCAGCCCGACGTGATTCATGCTCACGCCAACAAAGCCACGGCGATGACCGGCTGGGCGTCTTGGGGACTCAATTGCCGCAAAGTGGCGACCGTTCACGGCCTCAAACGCAACACGAAAATGTATCGCGCGTTCGACCGCGTGATCGCCGTCAGCCGCGGCGTCGGCTCGCGCGTGATGCATCCGCACGTCGACGTCGTCTACAACGGGGTTTCGCGCGCTGAAATGGCGAAAATCGACGACACCGCCGCGAGAGAGCTGCGGCGATCGACGTCGCGGCAAATCGCGATGGCCGTCGGCCGCATGGCGCCCGTGAAAGGGTTCGACGTTCTGCTCGAATCGTGGAAAGACGTCTGCGCCGAGAACGATCACTGCGAATTATGGCTCGTAGGCGACGGCCCCGAGCGCATGGCACTTGAAGACCAGGCGGCGCGACTGGAGATCGGCGATCGCGTCCGGTTTCTCGGCTTTCGAAACGACGTTCCCGCGCTGCTGAAACAAGCGGATTTGCTGGTGATTTCGTCCCGCCGCGAAGGGTTTCCGTACGTGATGGTCGAGGGGCTGCATCAGCGATGCATGATGGTCTCGACCCGCGTTCCCGGAGCGGAAGAATGGCTGCCCGACGAGTTGCTCGTCGCGCCGGACGATGCGCCGGCGTTAAGCCGGCGCGTGTCGTGTGCGCTCAATCATCTCGCCGAGACGCGGGAAATCTGCACGCCGATCTGGGACAAAGCCGAGGCGGAACTGACTCAGGATTACATGGTCCGACGCATCGAAGAAACTTACCGCGCGACGGTGCGCGCCGCATAACTTATTTTATTTCCATCGATATTGAAACCGTTCACAGGCAGACGAAGAAACAAGGACCGTCATGAAGATTTCCGCCGACTGTCAGCCGTTTTTGTCGGGGCGCCGGTTTTCGTCGCATCTCGAAGTCCAGTTCGATTTCGACGGCGACGATCGCCGCTATCGTTCGCGCGTCGACTGGCTGCTCGACATCTGCCGCGGAAAAAATGTATTGCACGTCGGCTGCGTCGATCACGACGTCGGTTCCATCCGCCACAAAATGCTCAAGCGAAAATGGCTGCATCAATTGCTCGTCGAAGTCTCGTCGTGCTGTCACGGCATCGACCTCAACACCGCCGGTATTGAGTTCATGCGAACCGAGCTCGGTTACGACGAAGTGACGTCGGCCAACGCCGTGGGAGACGTGCCGCGCGAGATTCTGAATCGAAACTGGGATGTCTTGTTATTGGCGGAGGTTTTGGAACACATCGGCAACCCGGTCGAATTTCTGACGCGGATGCACGACAAGTACAAACACTGCGCGCGGGAGCTGATCATCACCGTGCCGAACGCGTTCGCTTTCGAGAATCTGCGATTCATCCGCCGGAAGAAGGAGAGCATCAACTCCGATCACTTCTTCTGGTTCACCCCCTATACGCTGGCCCGGGTGGTGACGGAAGCGGGCATGTCGCCGGGCGAAATCATCATGTGCCGCGGCGGAGTCGTCAAGCCGTGGCAACTCTTCCGCAACTTGCGATTGGCAAAGAATCCGCTGCTGCGAAACAACATATTGATGAGGATTCCACTGCAACAGAGCGTCGATCAGGACGCCTGCCGATCGGAAACGGAACGCGAGGAAATTCGACAAGCGGCGTGAAGAGAGTCGAGAGCGTTCGCAAGCGGAACTTGGGAACGAGAAAAATAAGTAGCCCGAAGCGCAAGTTTTGAAGTTGCGCTTTATAACTGGAACCTTTAGTCTTCCGTCCCGAAGGGGCACCGACAAATTAGCCCAGGGCAAAGTGAACGGCGATAGCCGTGAACGACGCCCTGGGTAAACCGGCCCCACAATTTCAAGCCCTGAAGGGGCGCAACATCGATTGCAAATCGAGTTTGTTTCGCCCCTTCAGGGCTCTGCCATCACGGGGAAATCGTGACCCAGGGCGTTGCCCTGGGCTAATTTGTCGTTGGCCTTTCAGGCCGGAAGAATCAGGAAATCAAGGTCAAACACAAGATAACCATGAAATAGCGCAACTTCAAAAAGCGCAAGCGAGGGGGCCTTAATCCTTCTCCCTCCGGGAGAAGGTGGCCGCAGGCCGGATGAGGGTGCCTTTAAAGATAAGGATGAGGGATGAGTCAGAGGGAATCTAGTTGCTGATTCTGTTCTGACTCATCCCTCATCCTTCAATCGAAAGTCACCCTCACCCCGGCCCTCTCCCCGAGGGAGAGGGAGAAAGAGGCGAAGCGGAGCTTCGAAGACTGGCGTTCCCAAGCGGAGCTTGGGAACGAGATCGAAAAGGACGTTGACAGCGATATGGTTTTCAATTCTTTTGAGTTCGTCTGGTTTCTGCTGATTGTGCTGGTGATCTATTCACAGCTCAAGCATCGGGCGCAGAATCTGTTTCTGCTCGGGGCGAGTTACTGGTTTTACGGGCGCTGGAATGAAAAATTCCTGCTGCTCATCGTGCTCACCACCCTCATCGATTACATCGCGGCGCTGCGCATTGAAGATGCGACCGACGAACGCCGGCGGAAAACATGGCTGTGGCTGAGTATGGTCAGCAACCTGGGAGTGCTGTTCGTCTTCAAGTATTACGGCTTCTTCGCCGAGTCTCTGGTCGCGATGCTGCAATCGGCGGGACTCGATCTCTCGGCCGATTCCGTCTTTCTGCAGATCACGCTCCCCGTGGGAATTTCGTTTTATACGTTTCAATCGATGAGCTACACGATCGACGTCTATCGCCGCGACCTCAAGGCGTCGCGGTCGGTGATCGACTTCTCGCTCTATGTGGCGTTTTTTCCGCAGCTCGTCGCCGGGCCGATCGAACGGGCGACGACGTTGCTGCCGCGCGTGACCAACCCGAGATTCGTCACCGTGCAGAACATCACTTCGGGAAGTTGGCTGATTTTTCTCGGGCTCTTCAAAAAAGTGGTGATCGCCGACAATCTCGGCCGGCTCGCACAGATGGTGTTCGATACGCCGAACTCGGCACAAGGGTGGGATGTGCTCTTCGCCGTGTGGGCGTTCGCGTGGCAGATTTACGGCGACTTCAGCGGTTACAGCGACATCGCCCGGGGCACGTCGCGGCTGTTCGGCTTCGAGCTGATGCAGAACTTCCGCATGCCGTATTTCTCGTGCAATCCGCAGGAATTCTGGAACCGCTGGCATATTAGCCTCTCGACGTGGCTCCGCGATTATCTCTATATTCCACTCGGCGGCAGCCGGATCGGGACGCTACAGACCTATCGCAATTTATGCCTGACGATGTTCCTCGGCGGACTCTGGCACGGGGCGGCGTGGCATTTTGTGGCGTGGGGCGTGTTGCAGGGATTGCTGCTCGTCGGGCATCGGCTGTTGTGCGGCCGCGTTCCCATCGATCACCGTCTGGCAAACAGATGGACGCCGCTGCGCGTGCTGAAAGTGATCGGCTTCTTCCAGTTGATCTGCGTCGGCTGGCTGCTGTTCCGCGTGAATCATCTGACCGACATCGTCACGCTGTTCGAGCGGTTTTCGCTCGGGGGATCGCTGATGTTCTGGCAATTTGCCGGTTCGTTTGTGCTCGTCGTTCCGCTGCTGATGTTGCATCTCTTGCAGGAAACATATGGCGACGAATTGTACGTCCACCGTTGGCCGTTGATGCGGCGTGTCGCCCTCTATTCGCTGATGGGTGCGGGAATTCTGATCTTTGGAGTGAGAAGCGGCAGTGAGTTCATCTACTTCCAATTCTGAAATCGACCAGACGGACGATCGGCATCCGTGGCGGAGCGCAACGAAGCGATCGGCACCGGCGCTGATGCTGTCGTTGCTGCTGGTCGGAACTGTCTCGTGGTTTGCCAATCAGCGGCTGGCGCATTACCCGCTCGCCGAGACGTCGGCGCATCGCAAGTTCGCCGCGATCGAACAGCCCCGGCATTACGATGCCGTCATCATCGGCATGTCGCGGGGGCATTTCGGCGTCGATCCGCGATGTTTTCCCGAAGGGGGGACATATTATAATCTCGCGCTTCCCGGTGCCGCCGGCCGGATGACGCGGGTGATGGTCGATCGCTTTCTCGACGCCGGCAACACGGCTCGATACGTTCTCTTCGAAATCAATCCGCTGACGTTCGACGCCGTCGGAGCCTGGCGCCGGCCGTATCATGATGCCGACGCCATCGGCAGCGCATGGGCTGATGAGCTGCAATACCGCACTTACGGCTCCGATACGTTTGAGACGGCTCGTTATCACTGGGAAACAACTCCGCTGTGGTCGCGGCGCGGGTCGCCGGAGTGGTTTTTCTTCGGCGTCGGCGGTCGCGAGAATAAAGCGTGTGCTCTCGATGCGCAGGACGATCTCGATCGTTACGTGATGGGGCACATACCGCTCGACGACCGGCCGATTCCCCCCCGCGAACGGGGCAAGACTGTTCGCAAAGTGAGCAGTCGCAAGAATCCGCTCTGTCCCGAAGAAGTCGCAGCCGTCGAAGCGCTCATCGCCCGACTGCAAGCCGCGGGAACCAAAGTCATTATCTTTGAGGCCCCGTTGTGCGATTACACGACCGTCGGCGAGCCCTACGAACAATACAAAACCGAGGTCGAGCGGATTGTCCGCGAGTATCAACTCACGCATTTAAACTACCGCGAGCATAAAGTGGCATCGGCGACGACAGACGACGAAAAATATTTCTGGGATCGTACGCATCTCTCGCAAAGCGGTGCGACCCTCTTTTCGAAAGAACTGTGGCGCGACGCGGGATTGTCGCTCACGCCGCTCGATTCGCCGGCGTCGAGTCCACAATTGGCAACGTTTCCCGAAGACCGCGGCCGGAAAGCACGTCGGTGACGGCGTTCCACACCTCGGCCGGCGACAACTGGTCGAGACATTCGTGCTGCGTCGGACATGTTTTTTTGAAGCAATAGCTGCAAGGAAGTTGGCGGTGCAGTACGCGGTGACCGTCGCCGAACGGTCCACTCGTGACGGGATGCGTCGGACCGAACAACGCGACGACCGGTGCCCCGACCAGCGCCGCCATGTGCATCGGGCCGCTGTCCGTCGAGACGACGACTTTCGCCAGACTCAGCACCCCGGCGAGTGCTTGGAGATCGGTCTTTCCGGCGAGCGACGTCGCCGGTAGGCCGATCCCCGCCGCGATGCGATCGGCTAATTCCGCTTCCGACGGCGCACCGGTGACGACCGGGACGATATTTCGCGCGATGAGCATTTTCCCGAGAGCGATCCAATGGTCTTCGGGCCAGCGCTTCGTGAGCCACGCCGGGCTATGACCGGGATTGAGCACGGCGAACGGCCGATCGTGCCGTCCGTGTGCCTGCAGCAACGATTGACCCGAGATGCGACATCGCCCGAGCTGCGGAAACCGCATCAACAACGGCGATCGATGGAGACCAAGCGGTTGCAGAATATCGCGAAACAATTCCGCCGTCTGTTTTCCGGTGAGGTCGAGCCGGATGCGATCGGTGTAAAACGGACCGGGGCGCGTGCCGAGCCGCACGGCGGCTGCGGTGCTCAACGCGAGCCAACGGCTGTAACGGGACGACTGCAAGTCGACCACGAGATCGAATCGTTGTCGCCGCAGCGAAACGCCGGTCGTCAGCCAGTTCCACGGATTGTGATTGCGGGCATGCGTGATCACCCGGTCGACACACGGATCATCCGCCAACAATCCCGCGGTCAATGGTCCGGTGAGAACGGTCAATTCCGCGGCGGGATAACGATCTTTCAACACGGCGAGCGAGGGTAGGACGTTCATTACGTCCCCGAGCGCCGACAGGCGAATCACGAGTATCCGTCGGAATTCGCGGTGTTGCCGGGAGGAACTGTTCACGCCACCATCCGTGAGGGTTTTCGCCGTTCGAGATCGGGCAGACCGAGACATTCGACAATCGCCCGAGCGATCAATGCCAGCGCCGGTTCGTTCAAATGGACGGCGTCGAGATACGCTTCGCTCGTCGGCAACAAGGCGACGATTTCAGCGGCGTCCACATAGACGGCGTGGCGAGCAGCGGCCAATTCGCGGAGCGAATGGTTGTAGTCGGCCAGTTTTTGGTTGCGCTCCTCGTCGTGCAACACGGGAACGGTGCCCCACAGTACGACGATCGCCGCGGGATTGACGGAGCGAACGGCCACAATCATGCGATCGACGTTGGTTCGATATTCTTCGAGCGAGACGACGGCGCCCAGGGGAACGATACGGCTCAACCAGGGACGTCGCAATCGGCGTTTCGCCATTTTCAGCAGTTTGCGTCCCCATTTGCGAACGAAAGAATCGGGATAATAAGGGATGTAGATCTGCGGAATCGTCGTCACCCAGGCGTCGACCAGCCCGAAGTTGATCAGCGCAACGTCGGCGGCCGCCGGCTCGTCGAGCACCCGGCTTAATCCTTCGCGGGTGGTGCTCATCGTACGGCCCCAGTTGCGCACGTCGACCGATCGGCCGCGCTGCGTCAGCAACTTCGCCACGAGCGCGGGGAGGGACGACTGCTCGGGGAGTTGGCGACAACCTTCGGTATTGCAATCGCCGATCGCCAGCAGACGTATCGGCGAGCGAATGGAGACATGCTCACCATCCATGATGCGGAGACTCTTCTCTCGTGATCAGCTACGGGAAACGGCACGGCGAAAACGGACGGTTCGCACAACGACGGGCGACATCCGTTCGGAGGGTCGGTGCGGATTACACGTGAATTCGTCGAATCGGTCAAGATCAGACGGTGCCGCTGCGAAGGCATTACGGTCTCCCGATCCACGCTGCCGACATGACAAAGAACCGTAAAATGTGTTAAAGAGAAAAGGTCACGAAATATAGGCGATTTGCAGGCCCATCGATGACCACTCGTCACCCTTTGGGATATACTCCGATCGATTTTGCCGCTAAACTTCGTCACTCTAGCCATGATCGCAAACTCCCCTTCACCCATCGTGTCGCGCACCGGACATGACCGTCGCGTGAGCGAATGCTCTCGTTTAGTGACGTTCTCGACGCGGGACTCCCTGCGTCCCGGGTCATCGTCGTCTGTCGCGGCATCGTTCTCAACTTATGTCAGAGTCTCTTCATCGTGTCATCGAACCGGCAAGATCACGTTGCTGATATTATGCCCCGGACGGGAAGGTCATTGAGATGGTGCAACATAAATCGCTCTACGAAAAACTGATGGAGATGTCGCGGAACTTCTGGTGGAGCTGGCAGCCGGAAATCACGAATATCTTTCGCCAGATCGACCCGGAGCGGTGGACGCATCTCGGCCACAATCCCGTCTTGTTGCTCGAAGAATACACGCCCGAAAAACTCGAAAAGCTGGCGAACGTTTCGGTCCTGCACTCGCGCATCAATCTCGCCTACCGCATGTGGCGCGAGTATATGGAATCCGACCAGACCTGGGGCGCGACGCACACCGGCATTCTCGGCAGACGGCCGGTCGCCTATTTCTCCGCCGAGTTCGGCATTCACGAATCGCTGCCGATTTACTCCGGCGGCCTGGGCGTGCTCGCCGGCGATCATCTCAAAAGTGCATCAGATCTGGGCGTGCCGCTCGTCGGCATCGGCTTGTTTTACGACGAAGGCTACTTCTCGCAGCATATCGATCTCGAAGGCTGGCAGCAGGAATCGTACACCCGCACGCTCGCCTCGAAGTTGCCGTTGCACCCGGTCGTCGATGCCAACGGAAAAAGACTCCAGGTCGCGGTGACCACTCGCACCGGCAAGATCCACGCGCAAATCTGGCGCGTGAACGTCGGCCGCACGACGTTGTTCCTGCTCGACACCGACGTCTCCGACAACTCCGCCGAAGACCGCGAACTCACCTCGCGGCTGTACGGCGGCGATCAACGCACGCGCATCCGCCAGGAGATCATGCTGGGCATCGGCGGCGTGAAAGCGCTGAACGCCATGGGCATTTTCCCCAACGTGATTCACATGAACGAAGGACATTCCGCGTTTGCACCGCTGGAAGTCATCCGCATCCGCATGAAGGAAGACGGCCTTTCATTCGACGCCGCGCTCCGCGAGACGTCTTCCGCGGGAGTCTTCACCACGCACACCCCGGTTCCCGCGGGACACGATCGCTTTCACTCGGCACTGCTCGAAGAACACGTCGGCCCGCTCGCCGACGAACTGGGACTCAATCACAGCGCCCTGATGGGCCTGGGCCGCGTCGATCCGCAGAATCCCAACGAACCGTTCTGCATGACGGTGCTGGCGTTCAAACTCAGCCGCTACACCAATGCGGTCTCGAGCCTGCACGGCTTCGTCAGCCGGCGCATGTGGGCCAGCTTGTGGCCTTGGCGCAGCGAAGAGGAAATTCCCATCGGACACATCACCAACGGCGTGCACGTCCCCACCTGGCTCGCCGCACAGATGCGCGTGCTCTACGACCGCGTGCTCCCCAACAACTGGTTCTTGCGCACCGGCGAACCCGAAGTCTGGGCGGGATTCGAACAGGTCACTCCCGGCGAATTATGGGAAACGCACGATGCTCTCAAGAGCCGGTTGATTGCGTATGCCCGCAACCGCATCGCGCAGCAGGCCGAACGCCGCGGCGAATCCGCCGCGACCATCGCACAGATGGCGGGCGCACTCGACCCGCGCGCGTTGACCATCGGTTTTGCCCGCCGCTTCGCTCCGTACAAGCGGGCCGATCTCATTCTCCGCGACCTCGAGTTGTTCGTCAAACTGATGAGCGACAGTTCGCGGCCGATTCAAATTCTCTTCGCCGGCAAAGCGCATCCCGCCGACGATCTGGGAAAGCAGATCATTCAGCGCATTTACAAGTTCACTCAGGAACCGCGTTTCAAGGGCAAGATCGTTCTGCTCGAAGACTACGACATCAACCTCGGCCGGCATCTCGTGCAGGGGGTCGACGTCTGGCTGAACAATCCGCGCCGGCCGCTCGAAGCCTCGGGAACCAGCGGACAGAAAGTCGTGCTCAACGGCGGCCTCAACTGCTCGATTCTCGACGGCTGGTGGGCCGAAGCCTACGACGGCTCGAATGGCTTCGCCATCGGCAGCGGCCGCACGCACGTCGATCAAGAAGTCCAAGACGTCCGGGACGGCGAAAACCTGCTCAACGTCTTGCAGAACGAAGTCATCCCGTTGTACTACACGCGCGACCGCGACGACTTGCCGCAGGAATGGATCAAACGGATGAAGCGAGCCGTGCGCACGCTGGGCTGGCGTTTCAACGCCGACCGTATGGTGATGGACTATGCCCGCACGATGTACGTCCCCGCCGCCGGCGGCCTGTCGTGCAACTTGAAGCAGTTGCTATGAAGGGGCGAGGGGCGAGTCAGACGCAAGCGTGATTCCGACGTTCAGACCTCGTTCCCAAGCTCCGCTTGGGAACGCAAGTCTTCGAAGCTCCGCTTCGTTCATGGCGGCACGGGAAGAAAGCGCTCCGCTGCGGAAACCCTGCGCGTCGCGGCTAACCAGTCAACTCAGCCGCACGTCGTTCTCCGAGAAGCCGTCGATTTGGCCGATGACCACGATGCCCGAATCGGTCACGGTGAATCCGTTGGCTCGGTCTTCGTCGAGGTTGTAGCCGACTTGCACCCCTTCGGGAAGATGCACCCCCTTGTCGATGATGGCCCGTCTCACCTTCGCGTGACGGCCGATGTCGACCCCCTCGAACAAAATCGAATCTTGCACGTTCGCCCAACTGTTGACGCGGACGTTCGGCGAGAGGATCGACCGCTCGACCCTTCCCCCCGAGATGATGCACCCCGATGAAATCACGCTGTCCAGCGCCACGCCCACGCGCGGCTCGGGGGCTTCGGTCTGCGCGAACACAAACTTCGGCGGCGGAAACGACGGCTGATACGTCCGAATCTCCCACGAGCCATCGTACAAGTTAAGCTGCGGCTTGACCGCGATAAGGTCCATGTTCGCTTCGTAATAGGCGTCGAGAGTGCCGACGTCGCGCCAATATCGGCTGTCCCCCGTGTTCTTATCGCGAAACGGAAACGCCCGAATCGAATGCGTCTTCAGCAGCGATGGAATGATGTCCTTGCCGAAGTCGTGATTGCTGTCGTTTCTGGTCGCGTCGCGGCAGAGTTGATCGAACAGAAAATTCGCTCCGAACACGTAGATCCCCATCGAGGCCATGCAACGCGTCGGATCGCCGGGAATCGAAAACGGCTGAGCCGGCTTCTCGTCGAAGCGAATCACCCTGCGGGCCTCGTCGATCTGAATCACGCCGAACTGCGTCCCTTCGTGCAGGTCGACCGGAATGCAACCGATCGTGGCGTCGGCTCCCGATTGAATGTGGTCGTCGAGCATTTCGGAATAATCCATCTTGTAGATGTGATCGCCCGATAGAATGATCACATATTCCGGCCGCGTTTTTTCGATCGTGTAGATGTTTTGATAGACGGCGTCGGCGGTCCCTTGATACCAGTGCTCGTCGATTCGCTGCTGCGGCGGCAGGACGTCGATGAATTCATCCAGCTCGCGGCACAAAAACCGCCAGCCGAGGTTGATATGGCGATCGAGGCTGGCCGCCTTGTACTGCGTAAGGACCAGCATTTTCCGCAGGCCGCTGTTGATGCAGTTCGACAGCGTGAAGTCGATGATGCGGTAAATGCCGCCGAAGGGAACCGCGGGTTTCGCGCGGTCGCGCGTGAGCGGTTCGAGGCGAACCCCTTTTCCACCGGCGAGCACCAGTGCCAGCACACGAGTCTTCCGAGAATCCACAAGTCATTCCTTTAGTCGCGGGGGGAGTTGCAGGGAGGGAGGGTGAATGAAGCCGCCGTGACCTCGCGCTCGTGTGGGATCATAACAAAACGTTTTGCATTCGTGCCATTGCAGGCCGCAGTAAAGTAGGGATTTTAGATGAAGCCTTAGCGAGCAGGGAGCGTAAGCTCCCTGTGCCGCTGCTGGGGGTCGGCCTGAGAGCGTGGTTGAACGGAGTGGGGGGAGGGAAAGCGGGGAGTCGGGGAGCGGAAAGATAGAGCCGTCTGCCCTAGCAACGAGTCAGCGCGGTCCCTCCAACTCATCCGGAACAATCGTCTCGACCCACCGCCAGCCCAGCCAGCCTTGGCGGATGCGGGCTCGGCCTCGCATGACCTCGAACTCCATCATGGAGTCGTGAAACACAGGAAGATTCATCGGGCGAGAACGTAACGAAAATGCGGCATGTTCGGGGCGATGAGCGGGTATTTTCCCCCATTGAACTCGTCTTCGCCGCGACGTACGTTCGCCACAGATAATCCTCTTCGTCCCTTCAGGAGCCCGCATGATGAATGTCGAACAGAAAGAAAGCCATATCCCCATCGATGCCAAAGACAAATCACCCGCGTTTCGCCGGCGGATTTGGCAGTCGGTGGCGCAGCGCATCGGTTCTCCACTCACGCCCGTTCCCGCCAACGCGGCTTTTTCAGGAATATGGGACGTCGATGCCGAGATGTTCGGGACGCGGCAGCCGATGTTCGAATACGATTTTTCTGAAGACGGCACGATGACGATCACCAGCACGAGCGGCGCGGCGGTTTCGACCGAAGAGGACAGCTACGCCGTCCGCCGCGAAGGGCAACTGGTGATGTCGGGCGAGACCTATCATGCCGCCACGACCGAAGCGGGGGTTCTGGTGCTTTTTAACGGAGATGCAAGCCTCGTGCTCATCGCGAAAAAACGGGAATGACGCATGACCGGGAACAAATCGATTGTCGAACGCTATTCTGTGACGTCTTCGAGAGGCAGAACGCGAAAATCAAGCGGCTGACATCGTATGTCACCGCGATGCCGTAAACGATTGCACGTCAGCGGTCTTCAATGTCGCGCTCGTCGCGCGACTGACTCGCCGGAGTATCGCTGGAGGCGTCGATTTCGTCCTCCGTTTCCAGGGCGGTCAGGGCGTCTTGAACCTCATCGTAATTCTCGTACGGCCCCGCATCGATGAGCACTCCTCCGAATCGTTCGGCGGCTTGCATTGCGTTTTCGTCTCCTTTTCGTTCGGCGATCGTCCAGCCGTCATCGATTTCGATTATGCAGTATAAGGGCATGATGAAAACTCCTTTGGGGTTCGGGCGCCTGCGGAAGAATTCGTAAACGCATTGTCCAACTTCACGCGCCGAGAGTCAACAAAAGTCGGTTGATCCTGCTGGTTTCCCGCGGAAGAAGAAAAGGCGGCCGGGCGATCGGAAAACGATCCTCCGGCCGCGAAGCGTTTGGGGAGCACGCGCTTGCGTTGACGACGCACGTCCGAGTTTAATACGAGCGCGGGCTGCCGTAATGATGGATATCTCCTTTTCCCAATGGGGCCTTTCGCTCATTCACTCTCGCGTTGTCTTTCGCAGTCGATGCACAGCGCCGTGTAAGGCAAGGCATCCAGCCGTTCGTCACCAATAGGCTCTCCGCATGACTTGCAGACGCCGTAGGAACCGTCGTCGAGCCGGTCGAGCGCGGCTTCCACGGCGTCGAGCGTTTGCTGCTGGACCGCTTCGGTCGCCAGTTCAGCATCGAGTCCTTCAGCGTCGTGATCGGCGTTATGGGTCGGCAAGTCGGTGACGTCTCCCGGAGCTTGAATCTGCTCGTTCAGCATGTTCGCGCCGGTGCGGATTTCCGACTGCAACCGGTCGCGCATGTCGAGGAGTTTCATCCTAGTCTGTTCCAGCTTTTGCTTTTTCATCTCGTTTGCCTTCCTGGGAGGGAGACAGCAGCAGCCAGGCGACCCCGGCCCCGGTCAGGAATCCGACGATCAACATCGCCAGCGACAACACCGCCAGCGGAGATTGGACCGTCATCCAGCCGACGCGCACGTCGATCACCTGGTCGTTCTGAACCAGCAATGCGAGCCCGGCCACGGCGCACAGAATCAAAAGTACAAGTTTCGCCTTTTTCATGCCGTCCGTTCATAGCCGATCGGCATCACACTCGCTCCTGGATTAAGGTGCCGCGACTGAATAACTTGACACGATTATTTCGGGTGGCACGCCCTTCCCAAAGCGTCAGGGCGTGCCACCCGGCAGGAATACGTCCATTTATTTTGTCGCGGCTCCAAAATACGGGGCCGCCGAGACATCAATTGGCGGCCTGTCTCTGCTCCGGTTTCTTGGACTGGCTGTATCCGATGACTCCCAACGCCGCACGAGCGCCGGCATCGCCCGCGGGCTGAGATTCGAAGTCGTCTTTCTCCGCATGAACGACAATCGAGCGGCCGATGATGAAATGGATCTTCAGATTTTTGGCGAACATATCGACGTCGGCGACGCCGTCGTCATCGGCCGTGATGTTGCCAAGATCGCCGGCGTGGCGTTCGGCATCTTCGGGACCGCCATGTTTATGCCCGCGCGTGTCGAAATGGCCACCGGCGGACGTGCCGTCCGGCGCGCGAAGATCGCCGAATTCGTGAATGTGGAATCCGTGTTCACCGGGGGTCAGCCCCGTGACCCGGCCTCTGATGCGGACGCCGTTCTTTTCGTGGGAGAGCGTGAGCGTGCCCTGCACCTCGTACCCTTCCGTCGGCTGCAGCACCACCACCGCTGCTTTGGGGATCTCGACCGTCTCGCTCAGAGGTTTTCCTTTTTGTCCCAGGCTCTCGTCTTCGGCGATTCCCACCGCCAGACCGACGATGCTCAATACCGTCGCGCATCCACTCCAAAATTGACTTGGCATGGGTTTACTCCCTTTGGTCGTTAATTCTTCCGTGGCGATCTCGTTGATTTTTAAGAGCGTTCCAAAACCTGCGCGGCGATGCGAACGTCGTAAAGATTTCCTGCACCCAGTGGAGATTTCCTCACGTCCTGTGCGTATGCCGGCAGGTTTCGAAACGTCTCATCGCCTAGTTTCGCACCACCGGAGAACGGCGGACATCGGGACGACCGAGCCTGCCTACACCGGGGGAACTCCCGAGATGAAAGCCGAGACGCGAAGACGTCGGCGGAACCGCCAATCACTGCGTGACTTCCAGCCAGCCGGAGAAGGCGAAGAACACGAGAATCGCGTTGCTCCACCAGCGATTGCGATACCTGCGGTCGACGTCGGCCGACCGCAGGTTAAAGTACAACAGCGCACACGCCAGCAGCGGCAAAAACGCGGCTCCGAACAGGGCGTACGCTTTTTGCACGCGGGCGAAGGAAACCCACAGCGCCAGGCCGGGAATCGTCGCCAGCATCCACAAGAAATACCGGTAACCCGACGCCTGTCGGATTTCCCGGGGTGAAAGATGTCTCGTCGGTCCCGTTTTGAGGGCGTCGACGAACAGATACGGAGCACTCTGCCAGACTCCCAGCATGCTGCTGAAGACCGCGCTCCACGCACCGGTGAGAAACGCCCATTTGACGTACACGCCCGACGGACCAAACGCCTCTTGCAGTTGCGCGCCGAGTTTCACGACCAGACGCGAGCCGCCCCCTTCGACGGTGATCCGGCTGCCGATGAGAATCATCGCCATGCCGAACAGCGCGGTCATCACATATCCCGCCGCCAGATCACCGCGGCAACTCGCGAGCGATTCCGGCCCCTTGCGGCCGACTTCGCGAATCCAGTAACCGTAGCAGAGCAGGGTCACCGTTCCGCCGATGCCGCCGATGACGCTGATCGTCCATTGACGCCCGTCGTTATCGAGACTAAGAAACGTCGGCCAGAACAAGCCGTGCAGAAACTGGCTCCAATCGGGTTGGAGGGCGATCGCCGTCCCAACCGTGGAGGCGAACATAATCCCCACGCAGACGCTCATGAACTTCTCGAACACTTCAAATCCGCCGCGCTGCACCAGCGCGAGTGCCGCCAGGCTGTGCAAAAATCCGTAGATGATGCGGTCGGCGTTGGGATTGACCAACGGATACAGCGCGTGAGCCACCACGCCGCAGGCTCCCATCAAGGCGAGCGCGGTGAGAAACGTCCAGCAGGTAAGATAGAGCAGAAAGAAGACGCGAAGCGGTTGCCCGCCGCTGCCGATCATTCCTTCGAGAACGGTTCGACCGCTGACGAGCTGATACCGGGCCAGTCCTTCGGTCAGCACGAATTTGAGCAGCGCCCCCAGCGCGACGGCCCAGAGAGCGACGAGCCCCAGTTTGCTCCCCGTGATCGCTCCGGTCGCCAGATCGCCGGCGCCGACGCCGGTCGCCGCGACGATCAATCCCGGCCCGATCATCAGCAAGAATTTGCTGAATGGTTTTTCACCGTTTGCACTGCTCATGCGGCGTCGGCTCGGTTTTTTAGAAGCCCTAACAAAACCCGGTTGGCGTTTCCGTACCCGCTCAATTTTTCATTTGAACTTCGCCGTCCAGAGGGTTTTGTTACAGTTACTTGGGTAAATTTCGTCGTTGATGTCCGGCACGTCTCGATCGTGAAATCCGGCACGGCGGGATCGGCAGGTTCGCATTCCCGTTATTTGCACAACATGCAGAATCGTTACGCCGCGCACAAGCGCAGCGGGCGTTAAATCGCGAGGAATGCACAGATTCGTTCCGAGCGCCACACGTACCGCATTGAGCAAAGTCGGGTGCAATTGGTTTTCGCCGAGTTCCCTGCGGATTCTCCCAGGGGCGGGATGGGAATGACTGCGATGCTTCGCTCCCCGGCGTCGATGTTTCCGAGTGCGGAGACCTCCGAACAGATCACATTTTTGCCGTTCGAGCACCGATTTTAAGCGATGTCTCTCTTGACGGAGATTCGAGTCCGGAACCCCTGAACCGACCCGAACGATATATTGTGCATAAACTATGTCCACAACTTCGGTTACATATGAAAACCACGCGGCGATGATGACGAAGTTCCCACACGGACGCGGCGAACGGCGTAAAATAGCGTTGCCCTCCGCCAAAGGTTCGCGTCTGTGACAACCTCAGGCATGTGACCAAAGAACGGCGGAGCCGATGTTGCCAAACGTCATCGGCATCAGACAGACGGCAAAATCCAAAACCGGAGTTTTCTTTCGCACCGGAAAAAACTCAAGCTATAGTTGGCTAGGTTGCTACCGACTGAGAGAATTTTACCATTGAACGTTCATTGAATGTGTTGAGGATCAGGTCTCATGTCCCGTAAAGATGCTCTTCTAAGACTACATCAGCGGCTGCTCGCGAAACGCGAGGCGCTGCGAAGAACGTTGGCCGACGAAATGGGAATGTCGGAACCGGGAAAATCCGGCGGGGGTGACGTCGGCGATGAGGCCAACGACGGAGTCCAGGCCGAACTGCACTCGCAACTGGCGGCGCTCGAAAGTCGCGAACTGCGGCAGATCGAACGGGCCATCGAACTGATCCGCGAAGGGAATTACGGCAAGTGCGAGGGATGCGGAAGCTCGATTCCCATTGCCCGGCTCACGGCCCTCCCGTATTCGCTGCAGTGCGTCGCCTGTGCCCAGCGGCTGGAAGAACGCCGGGCGCAAGGACTCGAAGACGATGCCGATTGGGAATCGGCCTACGAGTTCGAAGGACGATTCAACGAACGGGACATTTCCATCGGCGACATCGACGTCGACTTCAGCTAACGCGGGGCGTCGTCGCGGCGGTAATCCGCCGGGTTGACGACCGGAAACTCACCTTAAAAGCGGGCCAGTGCGTTGAAACATTGACGCCCTCTTTTGAAGCAACGCAAAAGACGATTATCTCCCCGACCGGCAATTCCTCGTGCCAATCCCGAATTTTAAACAGCCCGATTAACCTCTCATTCAATCGCCGTCCGTCGCCGCCGGACCCTTGCCGGCGGAACGAGATGATGGTGCAATAACCGGAAGATGCATCGTCCGTTTCGACCTCGTTGCGCGGTGCCGCGATTGTCGCCCGCGTGCGACGGCGGTTCGATGCGGGTCTTGCGAACCGATCAATCCTTTATATCGATCAGGGGTCACTTCGATGAATCACCGATTTCCCGTGCTTGCCCTGTTGAGCGGCTTGCTGCTCGGATTTGGCTGCGCCGCCTGGATGACGAGGGAAGGAAGCTTCGGAGCCGCACCGGCTCTCGCGCTCGACGAGCAGTTGGCCCGGTCGAATTCCGAGTTGCGGGGAACCGGCCCGCTGCACGAAAGCAGCCGGCTGCTCGCCAAAGTCGCGCAGCACGTCACCCCCAGCGTCGTGCACCTGCAAAGCAAGCGGACGATCCAGGGAGGAACCGTCGAGGAAACCGGATCGGGCGTGCTCATCGGCAACGAACGCATTCCCGGCGTATACGTCGTCACCAATCGTCACGTGATCTCCGACTCGAAAATGGCCAACGTCGCCGTTCACCTGCACGACGGGCGCGTGCTGCATCCGACGCGCATCTGGAGCGATAAAGCGACCGATCTCGCCGTGCTGAAAGTCGAAGCCGACGGTCTGCCGACCGCCGCCTGGGGAGACAGCCAGAATCTGGAAATCGGGCATGTCGTGCTCGCGCTCGGCAGCCCCTTCGGTTTGAGCCAGTCGGTGACCTTCGGCATCATCAGCGCGAAGGGACGCCGATCGCTGAAATTGGGTGAAGGAACCGAAGTGCTGAATCAGGACTTCCTCCAAACCGACGCCGCGATCAATCCCGGCAACAGCGGCGGTCCGCTGGTCGATCTCAACGGCGAGGTCGTCGGCATCAATACGGCGATCGCCTCCAACAGCGGCGGCAACGACGGCATCGGCTTCAGCATTCCCAGCCATCTCGCCCGCCGCGTCGTCGATCAGCTCTTAAACGACGGCAAAGTGACCCGCGCCTATCTCGGCGTAAAACTCGATCCCGAATTCACGTCGGAGACGGCGGTGAAACTTCGCCTCGACCGCATCCGCGGCGCCCGCGTCACCGAAGTTTATCAGCAGACCCCCGCCTCGCGTTCCGACCTGAGAATCAACGACGTGATCATGTTGTTCGACGGCACCGAAGTCCTCGACGAAAACCATCTCATCAATCTCGTCAGCCTCACGCCGATCGACAAACAGGTGCGGCTGCAGCTATGGCGCGACGGTAAAAAGGTCTCGGTGGAAGTCGTGCTCGGCGACCGCGATGAACTCGAGCAGCGATCGGCTTCATACCGCCGCGACCAGGCCATACCGGCCGATTCGATGGGGCTGACGGTCGAACGGGTCGATTCCGACATCGCCGAACAACTCGGGTTTCGATCGCTCTCCGCCGGACTGATGATTACGCACGTTCCGCACGCCGGCCCGCTGGCCGATCGGCTCCAGCCGGGCGATCTGCTGCTCGAAGTCGCCGGTGAAGCGGTGACGACGCTCGACGACCTGTCGCGGATATTGGAAGCGAACGCCGAGCGCGGCACGCTGGTGCTTAAGGTTCGCCGCAAGACCGGCGATGCTGAAGAAACGCAGATCGTCTTGTGGAAGCGGATCGAATAATTTTCGACCCCGACGGGGTCGAAACACTTACCGTGCGGAAACCGCGGCGTTGCCGGGGCTCGTTTTCGGACGGATTTTGACGCCCGCCGTCGCCGGCGCGCTGCCGGGACGGTTCATCAGCCACAGCAGCACCGGGTTGGCGATGAAAACCGTGCTGTAAGTACCGGCGATCATGCCGATGAGCATCGCGTAGGCGAAGCCATGAATCCCTTCCCCGCCGACGGCGTACAGGATGAGGACGACGATCGTCGTCGTCACCGAGGTGAGAATCGTACGCGAGAGCGTCTGATTCACGCTCAGGTTGACCATTTCGGCGGTCAACGCCGGATTCTTGCCGCGCACCTCGCGGATGCGGTCGAAAATCACGATCGTATCGTTCAGCGAATACCCGATAATCGTCATCAAAGCCGCCACGATGGTCATGTTGAATTTAAAATCGGTGAATCCCAGGGCCTGGCCGATGGGATTGCCTCCCAGATAAGAACCCAAGGCGATCATGCCCATCACGATGACCACGTCGTGGAACACGGCGACGATGGCGGCGATGCCGAACGTGGCCCGCGAGAAGCGGAACCACAGATAGGCGACGACGGCCAAACCGCTGGCGACCATCGCGAGCACGGCCGACTCTTTCATTTCGTCGGCGACCGAACTGGCGAAACGGCTCACTTCATCGAACAGCGGCGTCGAGGCCATTTCGGCCTGCATGGACTTGAGCGCGGCCGAAAAGTCGGCCCGGGAGATGTCTTTCGTGGTGGTGACTTGAACCTGTTCGAAAGCCGAGGTGGCCGAGCCGGCCCCTGTCGCCGCGGGTCGTCCCCCCTCCATGCCGATCATTTCGAATAACGAACCGGATTCGGTGTAAACGGCTCCCCGTTCGGTTTTGGACAGTTCGCCGATGGCTTGGGCCAACTGATCGGTCAGCGTCACGATCTTTACCGGAGAACTGAGTTCCAGGACGGTTCGGTGTCCGCCGGCGAACTTCGTGGAAACATCTTCACCGGCTACCGCAACGGGTTCGCTGTAATTCATCGTCACGCGGCGGAGTTGATGTTTTGTTCCCTCGAACGACTCGACCACCTGTTCGCGAACGCGATCCACGTCCTGTTCCGTGGTCCGCAGCCGATAGCGTTCCAGCGATTGCCCTTCGGCGGCTTCTCCCTCGATTTGCAGGCGTTCCAGCGATATGTTCTGACCCATCGCCTTGATGACTTCGGCGCGAACTTCGTCGAAATTCGCCGGCTCTTCGAATTCGAACGTCACCATCGTCCCGCCGCTGAAATCGATGTCGAGGTTGTCCTGACCGCGAACTCCCAGCCCGGCGAAACCGGCGACAATTAACGCGATCGAAATCCCGATGAACAGCTTTGCTTTGCTGAGAAAATCGAAGCGGGTTTCGCCGATTAACGCGGTGAATTTCAACTGCGTGATCCAACGCTTGCGTTCGCCGATTTCGAAGAGCAGACGGCCGAAGACCAGCACCGAGAACAGCGTCATTACGATGCCGATGAATAACGTGACGGCGAACCCTTTCACCTGATCGGTGCCGATCAGATACAGAATGACGGCGGTGATCAACGTCGTGATATTGGAGTCGATAATCGCCGAGAGCGCTTTGCTGAACCCGTTCTGGATCGTCATCCGCAGACTCGATCCCCGATGCTGTTCTTCGCGCATGCGCTCGTAAATCAGCACGTTGGCATCGACCGCCATGCCGATGGTGAGCACGAGGCCCGCGAGCCCCGGCAGCGTGAACGTGGCGGAGATCAAGGCCATCGTCCCCAGGATGAGCACGAGGTTCATCAGCAGGCAGAGGTCGGAGATGATACCGGCGGTGCGGTAGTAGAACAGCATGAAGAAAAACACGCCGAAACCCGAAACGGCGATCGCGAAGATTCCTTTTTGCTGCACGTCGACGCCGAGCAGCGGGCTGATCGTGTTTTCGCTGATCGGCTCGGGTTTGTTGGTGACGGGATTTTTCGTGAAGGGAACATCCAATGCCCCGGCGTTGAGCACGTTGATCAGTTCGTCGATTTCATCCTGACTGAAGCGGCCCGTAATCTGCCCCTGATCGCTGATCGTCGACTCAATGCTGGGTGCCGAATGCACTTCGTTATCGAGCACAATCGCCAGTTGGGTGCGAAAATCTTCCGAATCGGGACGGTTGGCGCTCGTCAAGGCCCGAAACAGATTTGCGCCCCGCGGGTTAAAGTCAAATCCAACCGCGAGTCGACCATTTTCATCCTGCGTCGGATAAGCTCGCTTCAGATGCCGGCTGCCGGTGATGCGGTTGTCATCGTTCGGCTCGACGATCACGAGGACTTCCTGACCGACCTTTTCACCGTCGCGCATAATGGGACGGGTTGCAATCAGGTTGTCGCCCGATTGCAGTTCTTCGCCCGCCACCCGTTTCCAGCTTGCCACCACTCGGCCGTTTTCGCGGACGTTGCCAGCGACGTCCTGCGCCGCGGCGATAATGCGGGCATTTTTTTTCTGATTCGCCACGAGGGCGAATTCGAGACTCCCGAGCCGGGTCATCGCGTTTTTCTTCTGCTGCACGAGTTCGGGATCGTCGCCGGGAATGATGACCTCGATGCGGTCCGCACCGACCTGACGCACCGTGACTTCTTCGGTTCCCGAGGGATTGATGCGGCGGATGATCGCGCCCACCATCTGTTGAATCAGAGTGCCGTCGATCGTTTTTCCGAGCCGCTTCGCCTCTTCCGCGTCGAGCTGATAGACGAGGTTCGTTCCCCCCGCCAGATCGATTCCGAGACTGAAGCTGTCTTTCCAACTGTTGCCTTTCGCCATCTGATACAGTATCGGCGTTGCGCCCATCAACAGGGCGAACAGCACGAGCGTGATGCGGCCGGAAACATCCTTGAGTTTGAGCGCCTTGGCGATCAAAGTTCCCAGGACGAAGGGAACCACAAACACCAACAGGGCGAACATCAGCAGCAGAGTTCCCGACGAAGACGACGACGAACCCGCCGCTTCGGCGACTTCTTTAACGGCATCGTTAGCCGCCGTTCCGGCGTCTTGAGCCAACAGTGCCCAATGGGAAAATGACAAGTACGACATAAAAAACGATCCTTTGGTTTCGACCAGACGCGATTCGAGACGATTCTCGAATCAAATTCTTTAAACGTTCTAACACAACCTCTGTGCGTAGCGATTTTCCGCTGAATTTGAGGCATTTTTAACGGGCACAACCGGTTGTGTCAGAGTCTCTCAAGCTGTTCCTGTGTACGAATTATATTTCATCGGCGAAAAACGCATCAATCGCAAAATGCTCGTCTATTTCTCAGCCGCCGGCTTTTCGGGTTCTTTCACGACCGATTCGATGCTGCGGCGCAGCACGCGAATGCGGGTGTTGTCGTCGACTTTCAGCGTGACTTCTTTGCCGTCCGCGCTGATGTTCGCCACCGTTCCCAGAATCCCGCCGATCGTGACCACCGGATCGTTCTTCTTAAGCGCACCCAGCAGTTCGTCCCGGCGTTTGCGATCGCGGCTTTGTGGACGCAGAATCAAAAAGTACCAGAGCGCGACGATCATCAGCAGCGGGTACATCATCTCGATGAGAGGAGACACCCCCGGCGCAGGCCCCGCGGGAGGCGCATCGGCCGCCAATAAATTCAAGAGCGATCCCCAATCCCACATGTGCAATCCTTCTGACGGACGCGGCGTCCGTTGGTTCTTCAAGCGTTAACAACGAGCTTTAACTCATTGTGGTTCATCGAGTAAATACCAAATTTCCCAATCGAAAAAAATGCTCTAACCCGTGGCTGATGAAATAATTAAACCACAGAGGCACTGGGGACACAAAGATTAAAATGTCGAATGTGTTTCGTGCATCGTCATTCGGATTTGATTCGTCATTCGTGCTTCGACATTCATCATTTGTCCGCGTCCTCGGTGTCGCTGTGGTGATGGTTTTTCTTCCGATTGACAGCCAAATTTTCGTTCTGTCAGCAGCGAACGAAACGGATATATTAGTGAGAGCCGGCATTGGGAGCAAGTTGACCGGTCACGAACTCTCCCCCCCGCCCTTCGCGGATCGCTTCCCGCAGCCCTTTGAGCAACGCCTGATAATGCGAAATGTTATGCCACGAGACCAGAATCGGCCCCAGCATCTCTCCCGCTATGAACAAATGTCTTAGGTAGGCCCGGCTGTACGTGCGGCAGACGGGACAGGCACACGACTCATCCAGCGGCCGGCCGTCGCGCTGGTATTGGCTGTTTCGCAGCCGGACCGGCCCCGTGGTCGTAAACGCCATCGCATTCCGCCCGTTTCGCGTCGGCATGACGCAGTCGAACAGGTCGATGCCCCGCGACACCGCCTGAAGAATGTCCTCCGGGCGTCCGACCCCCATCAAATAGCGCGGCCGATCGGCCGGCAGCAGCGGCACCGTATAGTCGAGCGTGTCGTACATCAGCGACGGGGCTTCGCCGACGCTCAGTCCGCCGACGGCGTACCCTGGGAAGCCGATTTCCAGCAAGCCTTTCGCCGAATGGACGCGGTGTTTTTCGGACGTCCCCCCCTGCACGATGCCGAAGAGCATCTGATCGCTGCGCTTCTGAGCCTCGCGGCAACGCCGGGCCCACGCCGTCGTCCGTTCGACCGCATGCATCAAGCGGGTCGGGTCGACGTCGTGCGGCGGGCATTCGTCGAGGCACATGATACAGTCGGCTCCGAGCTGCTCCTGAATCTCGACCGCCCTTTCGGGGGAGAGTTCGAACAATTTGCCGTCGATGTGCGAACGGAAGACGACGTGATGATCGTCCAGCCGCGTCAGCCGCGACAGACTGAAAACCTGAAACCCGCCGCTGTCGGTGAGAATCGGCCCGTCCCACGCCATGAATTTGTGCAAGCCTCCCATCTCGGCGACGACGTCGGCCCCGGGCCGCAGCGCCAGATGATACGTATTCGAGAGAACCATCTGCGCCCCCGCCGCGCGAAGTTGCTCGGGGAGCAGGCCCTTCACGGTCGCCAACGTCCCCACGGGCATAAACGCCGGCGTGTCGACGACGCCGTGAGGAGTCGTCAACCGCCCCGCGCGTCCAAGAGACGTGCGATCGACGGCATCAACGGTAAATGAGAATTTCATAATGGATAATTGATAATGGAGAATTGACAATGAAAAACAGAAAAACGACAAAGTTGGACCCAGGGCGATTGCGTGATATTAGGCAGGTTGGTGCGATTGGCGATCTGCAATTCAGCGTGATCGTTCGCGCTGCCATGTGTGAGGAAATGCTTGGGTCGCGAAAGGAATCATGCCATGTCGTTGTCCGCCAGTTTTATCGA
>JBBECD010000131.1:0-25182 GCA_040881995.1 Planctomycetaceae bacterium | reverse complement strand
TCTCCCCGTCCAATTTAAGGAGTCGGACTGTCCGAAAATAGCGAAGCATCTCAAATGGCTGAACTATGTACCCGATGGCGTCGAGGTAAAGGGCTTGAACGCAATTCCGGTCCACGAGATCCAAAAGGCTGTATTTGAAATCCCAGAGAGTCTCTTTGCTACGATTTCAACAGCGATCTTAAAAGCACAGGCATCTTCCTTAGACGATTCGACCTCAAGCGATGAACCCGACGAAGCGGATGATGGTTTCATTCAGGCGTTCGAAATAAGCCAGGCAAAGAGTCAAGGGTTCTTGCTCGATAGCAATCTTCGAAAGGCTTTGGAAGACTACTCCATGGCCGCGGCCACGCAACACTTTGCGTCAGAGGGTTATGACGTCAAAGACCATTCTAAGAACTATTCCTATGACTTGTTGTGTCAACGAGGCAACGAACTTCTTTACATCGAGGTAAAAGGCACACAAACGAGCGGTAAATGCGTCTTCCTGACGTCCGGCGAGGTTGAGTTTGCCACTCGCAATAAAGATCAAATGGTTCTGTTCCTGTTCCATTCGATCGAGGTATCAGAGGACAAGAAGATTCTGGCCAATGGGAAGAAAAAAATGATTCGGCCGTGGGATGTGGCCCGCGGAACTTTGAACCCATTTTTTAAGTACGACCTTCCACGCGATGATAATCGCGAATGACCAGTTGTGTTAAAGATTACTGAATCAACGGTTCAGAGCAAGAATTTCCAAAGCAGTACGCTCACCCGCGCGGCATTGACGCCGTTTCGCGCCGAGCGGTTGTTGTTTCCATCTGCACGCCCCCCAGACTCTTCCCCAGCGTTATCACATCGCGCAGCCGGCGGATCGACAGCGAGACGGCTTCCAACTGGCCGAGCGATTGATGCGACTGCTGGCAGGCCCGTTCGAGGGCGGGGAATAATCCCTTTGACAGCCGGCCTAACGCCATTTCGGTGGCGAGCGTTTCGATCTGTTGATCGAGGCCGCGGCGAAGACGGCGGACGAACAGGATGATCAGCAGCCCCGACCAGAGCACGAAAATCACGCCGGCGTTGACGTAAAAATCCATCGGCAGAATTTGTTTCTCGTCGAGCACCGAAACATAAAAGAAGTTGCGGCCCACGCGGTAGAGCACGTACGCGACGAACGCCAGAAACAGCACTTCGTAACGAAACCGCGTGAACCAGCCGGTGTTCCGGCGGGACAGCCCGTCGATGATCTCGTCGATCTTGCGGCTGGCATCGAACAAGAATTGCCCTTCCATCTGCGCGGCTTGATGGCGGAGATGATCGAGCGAATCGGTCTCGACCAGCGCGCGGTCCATGCGGGCGGAGTGGGCGTAACCTTCGATGACCATCTGCGATTCCTGCAGCATGTTGTCGTCCAGCCCCACGTGGCCGATCTGCCCGAGCTGCTGTTCGACGTCGCGCTCTTTCAACCGCGAGCCGAGCCAGCGGACTCCCTGCACGGCTCCCAATAACGCCATCTGTGCCGACGTCCGTGCGCGGTACAGCGTCATCGAGGCGATCAAACTTCCCAGTCCGTGATACAATCGCAAAATCGACGAGAACGGACTGAAACCCCACAACTCGTTGACCGCGCCCAGCAGCCGGCGTTCCCACAGATGCCGGCTGGATTTCAATTCGTCTTTCAGGCGTTTCGACATCCGCTCGACCAGTTGCGTGCGTTGCGATTCGAGTGCAGTTTCCAGATCGCGGACCGCGGGGATGCCGTCGCCGAGCGTCTGACGGCAATGTTCGACGGCTCCTTGCAGCAGGTCGATAAGATTCGCCCGGCGGATGCGGATGCGCTGCGAGGCCCCGAGCTGCGTCGTCAGCACGTCGATCAGCCGGCCGAAATCTCCGCTGGGGCGGATGCCTTGTTGCTGTTCCGACAACGCCCGCAGCGAATCGACGAAGAAGACTTCGGGGACTTCGTAATGCGGCGCGAGCTGTTTCTGCCAATCGTCGCGAATGTCCGAATCGAGATCGGCCCGCGTCTGCACGAACAGCAGCCGGCAGCCCGACGCCGCCTGGCCGAGTTCATCGACGACTCTCGCCGAGCGGTATTTTTGCTGCGTCGAGGTGTAAATCAGCACGTCGCACAGCGGCAGGACTTGTTGGAGTTGAGCGAGATTGCTGCCGGCGGTCGCCGCTTCGCTGGTATCGGGATCGGGGCAGTCGAGCAGCACGATGTCGCGCAGAATCGGCGTCTCGATCGTTCTGATGTGAAAATTTTCGAGCGGCAGATTGAGTGAGGAGAGCTCGGTCTGCGGATGGGCGATAAGCACCGGCTGCGTCGTCGTCGGCCGTTCGTGGCCGGAGGGGGTGCAGATCTGTCCGACGAGAGCGTTGACGAGTGCGCTTTTGCCGGTTCCCGTTCCGCCGAACGTCGCCACCAACAGCGGCGCTTCGAGCCGGATGCGGAGCGTCTCAACGCGGCCCAACAGCCGCTTGAGCAGCGCCTGGCAATGCCGTTGCGGATCCCACGCCGTCTGCTGTTCCGACCAGTTCGCCATTCGGTCGATCAGTTCGTCGACTTCGGTCAGCAGTTGCAGTTGTTCGAGTTCCGAGTTCGACATGGTGATGATTCTTCTTAATGATCCTGACACAACCTCTGTGCGTAGCGATTTCCCGCTGAATTTGAGGCATTTTTTAACAGGCGCAACCGGTTGTGTCAGAGTCTCTTGATTTCTTAAATCCCCTCACCGCCGGGCCGAAAGCTCCTCGAGCACCGCGGCGATGGACGGGCGGGCGTCAGGATCGGTTTCCAGCATCGAACGCAACAGATCGCGGAACTCGGCGGGGACCAGCGGAGGAAGCTCGTGGGCCAAATCGCGCGTCTTGAGTTGCGATAAGACTTTCACCACCGAATCGTCGGGCAATGCTTTTTGTCCCGTCAGCAGTTCGAACAGCACCAGGCCGAACGAAAAAACGTCGCTCGCCGTCGTCGGTTTTTTTCCGGCGGCCTGTTCGGGGGACATGTAGGCGGGGGTGCCTGAAATCCCGCGCGAGACGCGGCTCTGGCCGGCGACCGCCGCGGGAATAATCAGCGTGGCGTCGCCGTCGGCATCGTCGGTGTCGGTCGTCGATATATCGAGATGCGGCGGATTTTCGCTGCACGCCGTCACGGTTTCTCCGTCGGGAGTGACCGAGCGGCTGAGTCCGAAGTCGAGAATCTTGGGGATTCCCTCCTTCGAAACGAGCACGTTCGCCGGTTTCAGATCGCCGTGAATCACCGCATGCGCATGAGCGGCGGCGAGACCTGAAGCCATGCCGCGGGCGAGCCGCACCGCTTCGCGCGGCGAAAGCCCCTGTTGAATCAGTTCGTTCAGCGGGCGGCCGTCGATGAATTCCATCGCGATCACGGGCAGGCCGTCGTCTTCTTCGACGGCGTAGATCGTGCAGATATTGGGATGATTCACCTTCGCCGCGGCTCGGGCTTCCATCAAGAGTTCGCAGCGGGTTTCGGTGATATTTTTTTTGAGAATCTTGAGGGCGACGGGCCGCTGCAGCCGGATGTCGGTCGCCGAGAAGACGCTGCCGAAGGCGCCGTTGCCGAGATGTCCGCGGATGCGGAAATGATTGATGACGCGGCCGGTTTGCAGCAGGCGTTCGACGTCGATCGTGCCGTCGGCGGAAGTCCAGCTCGCGGGGCAGAGTCCGCCGGTCCGCAGGGCGTCGAGCACGCGCAGCGCTTCGTTGACGCTACGTCCCACGTTGAGATTATGCACGACCGAGTATTGCAGCACTCCTTCGGGATCGATGATGAATAACCCGCGCGTGGAAACTTCGTTCTGCGGCACCCACACGCCGTACGCGCGCGACATCGCCCCCTCGGTATCGGCGGCGAGCGGGAATTGCAGCGGCCCGACGCCGCCGGCGGACGCCGGGGAATGCAGCCACTCGATGTGCGATTCGACGGTATCGGTGCTGATGCCGACGACGTCGCAGCCCCGTTCGCGAAAATCGGCCATGTGTCCGCTAAAGCTCGTCAGTTCCGTCGGGCAGACGAAGGAAAAATCGCGCGGATAAAACACGAGCATCAGCCAGCGGCCGCGAAAGTCGCCCAGGCTGATCCGCCGCGGTTCGCGGGACTTGAGGTCGACGCAGGCGACCGAAAAATCGGGAGCCGGTGCGCCGACGAGGGGTGTGGAATTGGAGAGAACGTTATCGGTATGCGCCTGGCGCGCGGCATTTGTCGTAGACATCGTGGAGCGGGACTCGTTTCGTGGTCTGTCGGAAAGATTCGGGTCTCGAATTTATTATACCCGACCACATGCCGCTTGCGTAGGTTCGCGGGGAGAACGAGTCGATCGTCAAGCGACAGAGGGGATTTACTAGCCCGAAGCGCAAGTTTTGAAGTTGCGCTGTTTTCTTCGTATTTCACATGCTGCATCGGTATTCCTGAGGAATGGCTTGCGCCACGAGCCGTTTCAATTTTCGCGTTCCTCCGTCGGTTTGCAGGCGGTCGGCGATGTACTGCAGATCGGCCTGTTGCGAGTGGAGCTTGACGGCCTGGCACAGGCCGTGAGCGCGTTGCCGTTGCCACCATTTGCGTTCGGCTTCCTCCAGATTCTTTCGCTCGAGCTGGTCGAGGCGGTACGATTCCAGGTAGATCATCGTCAGCACCGCCAGTTCGATCCAACCTTCGACGGCGGCAAATTCCCGCAATCGATACTGGTCCATTCCCAACGTGCTCTTGAGTTCTTTGAAGAACAACTCGATCTGCCAGCGCAGCGTGTAGAGTTCGATGATCTCTCGAAGACTCAATCGCAAATTGTTCGTCATCAGGATTTTCACAGTGTCGGGCGTCGCCTTGAGGAGTTTTTGCTCCGTTGTCGAGAACACAAGCCGGACCTTCCCCACGGAATGAACCTCTCGCGTCTCTTGATGGGCATAGAATGCCCGGGGTTTGGTTTTCGGCCCGCTCCGTGAGCTCGATAAGCGGCGATACGCCACAGACTCGCCCTGATGCGGAGCAAACCTCACGGTTTTCAGCGCGTACGTCGACCAATCCTTTAACAACGAACGAACCAGCGGACGCTCTCCTTTCGGACCAGCCAGCCGCCGTTCGGGATGACACGGAACAATCCAGGTGTAGCCACGCTTTTCACAGGCTTCCTGCACGACTTGGGCGTCATACGCCGTATCGGCCAACACGATCACTTCGGCCCCTTCGGGGAAAGGAATCTCGGCGATCAACTCCGCCGCCAACTCGGCCGTCGTTCGCGGCTGGAGACCATGAGCTTTACAATAGTCTTTGGTGTCATGCGGACATTGCCAAGGAATTCGCGTGCCGTTGGGCGCGATGACCACGGCGAAAGTAAAACTGTGAACCCGCTTGGGGGCATGCTTGTGCTTGCCGTGCCGCCGTCCCTTCTTGGGTCGACGTTTGCGGTTTCCGGTGGAATAGGTGTTCTGGGTCTTGGTTCCCTGCTGAGAACAACTGGTGGCATCGATATCCAAGAGGAATCGGCCACCCCGTCGACCGGCCCGCTGAAGCAACTGCTCGGCCGCCTGAAGACTGAGCTTTTTCGACCGCCAACGAGGCCGCTTGAGGAAACGCGTGAGTTGAGCTTTATGCAGAGGTTGCAAGGGCAATGCCCCTGACGCCTGTGAGCAGGACATCCTTCCCGAATGTAAGATGAAGGTGATTATCATGCGCATGATCAAATCCCGACACGTTTCCGAGAGTGAAAAAGGTCGCAACATTCCCTTGAGTTTCGGCACGGCATCCGCCACGATAGCCATTGCGAGGCTCCTTCCTCGGTTGGTCAAATTTACAACATCCGACCGAATCGAAGCGAGCTTCGCGTTTTTAGGCAAGATCAAAACAGCGCAACTTCAAAAAGCTTCGCCTCGGGACGGATAGGGTGTCGGCCTTTCCTCGTTCCCATGCTCCGCTTGGGAACGCAAGGTCTTCGATGCTCCGCTTCGCCGATTGTGATTCGACTCTCAATCGCACTGGCGGGACAAGCCGCCAGTGGCACGCAAGTACGAAGCGCTCCGCTGCGGAAACCCTCCGCGTCGCGGCTAACCGGGGATTCCGAAGTTCGTTTTCACGCGAAGACCTCAATTCCCTTCATCTCCGGCGGGGGGAATTCGAGGCCGCAATCGAGGCAAGCGTTGCGGTCGCGCGGAGACTTGGCGGCGCACGAAGGACACGCCAATCGCACCGGCCAGCGGCGGTGCGCGAGGTAGCCGAGATACCCCGGCGCCCCGGTGATGAGAATGAAAATCACCCACGGGATGATCACCGGGTCGCCGTACTTCCGTTGGCGTACGCCGGCTCGCCAGGCGAGGATGATGGCGAGGACATACGTAATGACCAATAAGAGCCAGCCTTCGCCGAGCGATCGTCGCAGGGCGGCGGCATACGTGGGAGCTTGATCCATCTCCGTATATTGCATCGGCAGGAGAATGCCCGTGAACAGCGTCGCGCCCAGCGGATGCGGCATGAGAACCGACATCATGAGCATCATCAGTTCCGTTTCGTCACTGGAACGACTGGTGACAATTTTCCGGCGATTGAGAACCTGGCCATCGGGTGAAACGGTATAAATAAAATTGGTCGCCGTTCCTGTTCTGCGATCGAAATGTTGTTCTCGCAACATATAATTTCCGGTCGTGGGACGGAGAACCGCGACGTTTTTTCCCTTGAGTTCATCGGGACGCGGAATACGCACGACCGTTTCATCGACAGGATTATAGCTGATGATTTCGTTCGCGGTGGACGCGATGAGCACGTCGTTCTGCACGTGCATGACCTTGTTACGAGTCGCCGCGGGCTGCTCGTCATCGGTCGCTTCGTACTGCACCCCCACCTGAAGGACAAGCGATAGGAGTCCTTCGGCTGAAAAGAGGGTCTGGCTCGGTGAATCTTTCTCGCGCAAATCGATTTTCACAACGCGATCGGCGTCGAAAAGATAAACTTCCGCATCGCGAAAATCGCGGCTCCCCGTCGAATACGATTCCCACGGTTCGTGAATTCCGCTGCCGAAATAAGCGGCATTCTTGCTGACGACCGAGTTCCACGACCCCGATTGATTGTAAGGCGACTCGAACCGGCCTTCGGGATCGGCCGGAGGGGAACTGCTGAAACCATTGCGGCCGTAATAACCGACGACCGCTTTAGACAGGCTGTCATAGCCGACGAAATATCCGGTTGCGCCCGGATGCCGTTCTTGCATGTAATACCAGTATTTCGCCGGGTTGCCGCCGTCAGTTAAGGGAATGATAAAGGGATAGGCCTCACCGACCACATCTCGTGAACTGTCTCGACGCGCACCCAGGGCTTGCACTTCCCTCAACCAGGAATATTCATTCGGCAGATCGATGGGGACTCCTTCGGGAGTGCGAAAGGTGCGCGTCTGGTGCACGTTATCGTAAGAGTTTATGACAGGTTCCCCCTGGAGATTGAACTGGAGGATTTCATACGAACGAGTTCCCCCCAGCCCCAGCCCTTCGCCGATGAACGCCAGGGAAATCATCCAGACCGCCGCGATACCGACCGCGAGGATAAATGCCAGCAGGATTTTGGGAGTTGTTGTTGATCGCGTCATGATCGATCGGCCTTATGAATAATCTCGGGTACGGGCGACGTGCTGAATAATGACGGTGAAAACCACAAAACTGAAAACGAAAAGCGGAACGCTGATCCACAACCAGGGAATAAAATACACCCCCGTCGTTGCCAGCAGGGACGTCGCCAGCGGCAGCAGCCGAATGCCGTACCACTTGCCGTTGACGAGTCCCGACGCAAACGCGCCGAGATAGATCAGCGTCAGTGAGATCCACAATTTCCACATGGAGAGCGTCATCGACCACTCGAACGGACTGGCGTGCGTCCCCGGCGTCGCGGCCCAGATTGCCACGCACAAAATCGGTATCGCGCTGCAAATCAGATAAACGGCGAGACCGGTCGCCAGTTTGGCGCGAATCAAGTCCGCCCGCGATGAAGGCCGATGGAACAGGAACAAAAACGTCCCCTGCCATAACTCCCACGCGGTCTGCTTAAAACCGACGAGCACCGTAAACCCGACGGCGATCATCGCGAAATAGTAATAAAAAACGGTTCCCAGGAATGGAACCGAGCGCGACGGCTCGAACAACGGACGAAAACTCATCCGCATTTCGCTTCCCGAAAACAAGAACAGCGCGGCTGTAGCGAGCGCGGCGATGCCGAACAGCTCACGCAACTCCTTGTAGATCATTGCTCTCCACATGAGACATATCTCCCGCAAAATAGGGCAAAGCGCGGCGCGAACCGCGCGTGTACTCGATAAAGGCGTCTTCCAGATTCATCGTGACGACGTCGATTGCGATCGGGTTCAGCGATTCCGCCAACCGGCGATGTTCTTCGCTGTAACCGACGACGTTGACTTCCAGCCGATTGCCGACTTTCCAACTGCCGACAAGCCCCTTGCAGACGGGAAAATCGGGGGGCGGCTCCTTGAATTCGATCATGATCTTCCGCATCGATTCCTTGAAATGTTCGGTCGGGCAATCGACGCGCAGCACGCCGTCCACCATGATGCCGATCCGATCCGCCACGCGCTCGATGTCCCCGAGCACGTGCGAACTGAACAGAATCGTGCGTCCTTTGCGTTGAATGATTTCGATCAGCGATTCGAGAAAATCGCGGCGCACGACGGTGTCGAGTCCGAGCGTGGGGTCGTCGAGAATCAGCAATTCGGGTTCGGGAGCGACGGCGAGCGCGAGCGAAACTTGCGCCCGCTGGCCGTTCGACAATCGCCGGATTTTCGATTTGCGCGGCAGTTGGAAGTGATCGAGAATCTGCTCGATCAGCTCGCCGTTCCAGACGGGATAAAACTGCCGCGTGAAATCGACCGCTTCCCCGACCGACATCCATTTGTAAACCGGGTGTCCCTCGGCGAGATAAGCGATTTTCGCCCTGGTTTGCGGACGAATGGAGAAAGCGTCTTCGCCGAGCAATTCGGCGGAACCGGCGTCGGGATGGACGAGTCCCATCAGCATTTTGATGGTGGTCGATTTGCCGGCGCCGTTGCGGCCGAGGAATCCGTAGATCGACCCTTGTGGAATCGACAAATCGAGTCGGTTCACGACGCATTTGTCGCCGTAGTATTTGGTCAATTGATGCGTGATGATCGCGTGACTCATGCTGTCCTCTATTTTCTCCCTCTTCCCCTGGGAGAGGGCCGGGGTGAGGGTGCCTTTAAATCGAAGGTGAATTATGAAGGATGAGTCAGAGAGGACGTTCATGGCATTTTTTCTGACTCATCCTTCATCCTTCCGCCTTCATCCTTTTCGTGCAACGGCTCCCTCGCTCACGCTTCGGGTTACTAAAGATCATGCTTCAACCGTCATCCATTGAAATTGTTCGGCCCGCTGCCCGAGCAGAGTGAGAACCTCGCTGGACGAAAATCCGAGATGGACCGCGTCGGTGAGAAACTGGTCGACGAGTTCGACCAGCCGTTCTTTGCGGACTTTTTTGGTCAGTTCCGATTTGGGATGCGCCACGAACACGCCGAGTCCGGGGCGCGTGTTAAGCATGCCGTCCCGTTCGAGTTCGGTGTAAACGCGGGCGATCGTGTTCGGGTTGATGACGAGTTCTTTGGACAGCTCGCGCACCGAGGGGAGTTTCGTCTCGGGACGAAGCGATCCCCGCGCGACCGATTCGCGAATCTGCTGCGTCAGTTGCCGGTAGATCGGAAGCCGGCTGGATGTGTCGATTTGAAATTTCATGCAATCCTCGCTAACTGTATTAGTAGTATTAGTACTGATGCGGTGAATGTCAACTCCAAAACGGGAGAATTTTCGAGAAGCCGCCGCAATTGTGGTCGCGGACGTTCTGGTACGGCAAATCCGAATGTCGAAATCCGAATGTCGAATCAAGTCCAAATGACGAATGTCGAATGTCCAAAAAAAACGCCTGTCGCAACGTGCGGGCAGCGTCGCGGCATCATTTGGACATTCGGACTTCGACATTGATTCGACATTCGGATTTCGTCATTCACAATTCCGCTCTGTTCACAAACGCCTTAACGGTTATGATATTCGCGAACCCCAGGCGATCGATCTCTCACCGCAGCAGGACCATGCCGCCGATGAATCCACAGCTCAAGCGCTACCACGAAACTCCGCTTGTCAAAACCAAAATCGTGGCGACCGTGGGCCCCGCCTGTTGGGAACTCGCGCAACTCTCCGCTCTCGTGCACGCGGGCGTCGACGTCTTTCGCCTCAACTGCGCCCACGCCGAACACGACCGGCTCTCCGACATCGTCGCCTGCATCCGCCAGGTCTCCCGCGAACTCGATCGGCCCATCGGCGTTCTCGCCGACCTCGCCGGCCCCAAGATTCGCCTCGGGCAACTCGCGGGCGATCAGATCGATTGCGTGATGGGCGAACAATTCGAGTTCATTCGCGGCGAAGAATCGGATCGGGAAAGAGGGCTGACGTGCACCTATTCGTCGCTGATCGATGATGTCAAACAGCACGACTTGCTGTTGCTGGCCGACGGCACCGTCACCATGCGCGTGGTCGAGAAACCGGACGACGGCGACCGGCTGGTCTGCGTCGTGGAGCGGCCGGGCATCATTCGCAGCCGGCAGGGAATCAACTTGCCGGGCGTGACGCTCAGCACCCCCTGCCTGACCGAAAAGGACGGTGCAGACCTGATCTGGGCCCTCGAACACGACGTCGATTACATCGGTTTGAGCTTCGTCCGCTCGGCGAACGACATTCGCATCTTGCGGCAGACGATGACCGATCACAAACCGAGTTTCATGCCGCACATCATCGCCAAAATCGAGAAGCTCGAAGCCGTTCGCGATTTGGATCAGATTCTCGATGAAGCCGACGCCGTCATGGTGGCCCGCGGCGATTTGGGGGTGGAGGTCGACCTGCCGCGTGTGCCGATCCTGCAGAAGCAGATCGTACGGTTGTGCAATCAGCACCGGGTTCCGGTGATCACGGCGACGCAAATGCTCGACAGCATGCAACTGCAGGAGATGCCGACGCGGGCCGAAACCAGCGACGTCGCCAATGCGATTTTAGACGGCAGCGACGCCGTAATGCTTTCGGGTGAGACGGCGGTCGGCAAGCACCCGATCAAAGCGGTCGAGATGATGAGCCGCATCGCGATGGAAGCCGAGCGGCTGGTCGTGACCAATCAACAAGTCGATCACGAGAGCGACGTCCGCCACCGCGCCCGCGAAATCACCGAAGCGGTGTCGCTCGGCGCGGGGACGGCGGCGCAGTTCATCGGCGCCGATCTGGTCGTCGTTTGTTCGCACACCGGCAAGGCGGCCTTGGCAATGTCGAAGCAAAGGCTGCCGGTCCCCGTCGTCGCGCTTAGCGATCTCCCCGAAACCGCCCGGCGGATGTGCCTGTACTGGGGTGTGACGGCGATCGAATCGAACGTCGTGCAGAAATCTCCCGCCGACTTGCGCAAATTCATCGTCGACTGGGGCCTGCAAGAGAAAGTGCTCGCCGCCGGGAGTAAGATTGTGATGATCTCGGGTTCGAAGTGGTCGAGCGAGAATCACGACATGATGCTGGTCCACGCCGTTCCCTCGGGTCAACACGCGCCGCTGAACATGAAGGATGAGGCGTAAGGTCACTGCGTATTGAAAATAGGTTGAATCCGGAAAACCCGAGATTATCCATTTAGCCGGAAAGCAGGTATAACAATGGGAATAGATCAGGGGCGCTCAACGAAATTCAACTGTTGACATTCAGCCGCAGCGTGGAATAAAAGCTTGGAATACAGAAACTGCGGGCGGCATTAAAAATGGCGAAATAACACTTCTGCGAAATGTTGCGAGGTTGACATGGGCGTTCAATTCATCATCAGCGAGTACATCGGACAGGCCATGGCTCAAGCCGATTACGATAAGCTCGACGACGGTTCCTTTGCAGGTCGCATCCCTTCCTGCAAAGGGGTCGTGGCATTTGCGCCCTCGCTGTATGAATGTGAGACGCAATTGCAATCGGTGCTGGAAGACTGGCTGCTGATCGGATTTCAATTGAAGCATCCGCTTCCTGTAATCGATGGAATCGATCTCAATAAGGAACCTCAGGATGAGCCGGTGGACACCCTGTAAACGCAACGACTTCATCCGCCGGTTGCGAAAACTGGGTTTCGAGGGACCGATATCGGAGACCAGGCGCGCCGCTTAATATGCGGGACGAGTGAAGAGAGGGATGAGGGATGAGTCAGAAAGTGTACGCGAAAGGGCTGCAATGCAACACTTCTGCATCACTAGATCAGTTGCGGTTTAACCCCATCTCCCGACTCTGCAGCTTGCGTTTCCAGAGCGATTCAGCTTGTAAGATATCTTCACATGTCGCCGAACTTCCGGCTACCTCCAGAATTGAAACCTGGTAATCGCTTGGGTCTCGACTTTGAAGTCCCAGATTGTTGCCATGTCCGTTTTCCATGTAATCCTTCCACCGCTGCCAAAATCCGCCTTCTCCTGCGGCAGAACCGACGTACTGCTCTCTCGTTTTCGGGCAGGTTAGTAGGTACACGCCGCGACAAGCGATAAGAGCAACTATCCAACTTCGCGGTGCACGCGCGATTTCGGAGAGACTTCCCACGAGATGCAGGTAGCCAGGAAAGTCTGGCTCCCTGAACTCCGTCCTCAGCTCAATAATCTTCTTTTCTTGCTGATCGGCGCGCTGAATCCATGAGCGCTTACCGTCTCCCCAGTCGATGACCAATCTACCATCGAATTCAGTGAATCGTTCATCCAAAGCGAGTTCGTATTCGTCACACGACCCGGCGAGATCGAAACCATCGACGTGGGGTTTTTTCTTATCGCTGCGCAAGAGACCAATGTACCTTGCTCGATAAATACCTGCAAACAAGGTTTCTCCCCTTGGAGTTCCAACAAACGATGCCCAAAGAGGAGCCGCCAGACGCGCACGGTTCTTGACGTCTTGCGTCGACTGATATGACTCGAACTCCGGTCGATTATCTCGGTATAACTCGTAGGGACCACGCCCTCTTTGCGCACGTTGGTCCTTATGCCGCAGGAGTCGGACATCGGCGAGGGATATGATTGCCTCTCTTAGGAGTGAATTGAAGAGGATTGGCATCAACGGAAGCCTTTCACGGCAACTCCGGCGGTTCGTGATCCGGATAACTCGCCCCGGCGAGGCCTTCTCTTAAGAACGTCACCAAGTCCGCTTTCTCCTCGGCGGTCAGTTTCAGCTCGAAAATTTCTTCGTCGAGTTGCGGGTTGGCGACGCCTCCCTTGCTGTAATGCTCGACGACTTCTTCCAGCGTCTTCAGGCTGCCATCGTGCATGTACGGGGCCGAGCGGGCGATGTCGCGCAGTCCCGGCGTCTTGAACGAACCCCGATCGCCGGCCAGTTTGCTGATCGCTTCGCGACCGACGTCGGGTTCGGGTTTGTCCATGCCGACGCCGACATTGTGGAAGGCGTGGTCGGTGAAGCTCGGCCCGGTGTGGCAGGCGCTGCACGACGCTTTGCCGAAGAAGAGTTTCATGCCGCGCTGGGCGGATTCGGAAAGTGCCGCGGTGTCGCCGGCTTTGAACTTATCGAACGGTGCATCGCCCGAAAGGATCGTCCGCTCATAAGCCGCAATCGCATGCGCCATGCCTTGCGTGGTCACGTCCGTCCCGAAAACTTTTTGAAACTGTTCTTTGTAACCGGCGACCTGATTGAGATTTCCCACGACCTCTTCCAACGTCATATTCATCTCGATCGGGTTCTGAATCGGACCGAGCGCCTGCTCTTCGAGGCTTCCGGCTCGCCCGTCCCAGAACTGGAATTTGTTGTAGGCGGTATTCAGCACGGTGGGAGAATTGCGTCCTCCCTTTTTTCCTTCGACGCCCGTGGCGAACTGATCGCCGTTGCTCCAGCCTTTTTTCGGGTCATGGCACGAAGCGCACGACGATTTTCCGTCGCGCGACAGCCGGCCGTCGAAATAGAGTTGCTTGCCGAGAGCGATTTTCTCGGGTGTCGATGGATTCCCTTCGGGATGCGACACCGCACCAAGTCCCGCGGGGACGTCCTGCGCGACGACCGACGACCCTGTAGACAAAATCACAACGACGGACATCGTGGCGAGGGAGAGAGAAAAACGTTTCGTGACGAAGCGGGCGACAATATGGCGAGACATGGCGGGATTCCTGCGGTAAAGCGGTTGGCCTGTGTGATCGAATTCCAGCGAGGCGGCGTCGCCGCGAACCTGCACCCACGGACGACGCTCGTATGCTCATATATTTACCGATTCCTGCGCTGAGGGCAACTCTGAGGTTGCGTCGAAAATCATTTCAAGATTCTAAACGCAGAGATCGCAGAGGAACGCAGAATCGCCGGAAATTCATCGGAAATTTGCATCATTCCCGAATTTATGTCATGTATACTTTACACATTCACGGGATTTATGTTCGAAATGGCAAATTTCGGCTCCTTCACATCGGCTTCGTCCCAAACCATCGAACCCCGTGACGGGACATTCGGACTTTATTCGCCGTCGTCGGAATTCTACACTGTAAACCCACTGGACCCTCGGAAGCCATTCTTTCAATCTCTTCACGGATGCCTCTGCCATGACACGGACGCGCATTGCCAAAGTTCTGCAAGACTCTCAACCCGGCGAACAGGTCGACGTCCGCGGCTGGGTCCGCACCCGGCGGGATTCCAAGCAGGGGTTCTCGTTCATCGAACTCAACGACGGCAGTTGCATGAAGAATCTGCAGATCGTCGTCGATGCCAACGTCCCCGGCTACGAAGAAACCATCAAGCACATCACCACCGGAGCCAGCGTCGCCATCGTCGGTGAGGTGAAAGAATCGCCCGGCAAAGGGCAACGCATCGAACTGGCGGCACAGACGCTCAAACTGCTCGGCGTTGCCGATGCTCAGACATATCCGCTGCAGAAAAAAGGGCACAGCTTTGAATTTCTGCGCGAGATCGCGCACCTGCGGCCGCGGACGAACACCTTCAGCGCCATCGGCCGGGTGCGGAACACGGTCTGCGATTCGATTCATCGGTTCTTTCAATCGCGCGGGTTTCTGTACGTGCAGACGCCAATCATCACCACCAGCGACTGCGAAGGGGCCGGGGCGATGTTTCAGGTGACGACGCTCGATCCACAGAAGCCGCCGCTCGATAAAGGACAAGTCGATTACACACAGGATTTCTTCGGCAAAAAGGCGTCGCTGACGGTCAGCGGCCAACTCGAAGTCGAGATTTTCGCCTGCTCGCTCGGCGAATGCTACACCTTCGGCCCGACGTTTCGCGCGGAGAATTCGAACACGACCCGGCATCTCGCCGAGTTCTGGATGGTCGAACCCGAAATGCCGTTTTACGAGTTGACCGATAACATGGAACTCGCCGAGGCGTTCGTGAAGACGATCATCAACGACGTGCTCGAGCGCTGCCCCGACGACATGGCGTTCTTCAACGAGCGGATCGATATGACGGTGCTCGACACGCTGCAGAACATCGTGTCGCACGAGTTCAAACGGGTCTCGTACACCGAGGCGGTTGAGATTCTGCTCTCATCGGGTCAGCAGTTCGAGTATCCGATCGAATGGGGCAAGGATATGCAGTCCGAGCACGAGCGGTATCTCACCGAAACACACTTCCGCCAGCCGATCATTGTTTACGACTATCCCCGCACGATCAAGCCGTTCTACATGCGCTGCAACGACGACGGCAAGACGGTGCGGGCGATGGACGTCCTCGTCCCCCGCGTCGGCGAAATCATCGGCGGCAGCCAGCGCGAAGAACGCCTCGACGTGCTGCTGAAGCGGATGGAAGAATGCCACCTCGACCCCGCCGAATACTGGTGGTACGTCGAACTGAGAAAATACGGCACCGTGCCGCACTCGGGCTTCGGTCTGGGCCTGGAGCGCGTGATCCAGCTCGTCACCGGCATGACGAACATCCGCGATTGTATACCGTTCCATCGCACGCCGAAGAGTGCGGATTTTTGAGCAATTCGGCTAACCGCGACGCGATCGGCGAAGCGGAGCTTCGAAGACCTGCGTTCCCAAGCCGAGCTTGGAGAACGAGGAGAGTTGAATGATGTCTACGACCGGCGACCGACATGATGTGACGTACGACTCGACGATCGAAGATCGCCGGGTTTATGTTCCACATGCCGAGGGTGTTGTCGTCCACATCAAGTCCGATCACGACAAAGAATACTGTTACACAAAATCGCCGGGCGAGGAGTATTACCATCTGCTCGTCGCGGGCGAGATTTACATTCAGCGCGGGCACGAGAAATTCTGTTTGAACTGCGCGCTCGCCGCCGGGGCGATCACGCGCGACCGCCTCCATTGGCAACGCCGCGAGTCGATGACGACGTTCTCGCGCACGGCGGAGCCGGACGCCGAAACGATTCGCGTCATGCCGCCGCCGGATGAACCGCCGCCGGCAACATGACGAATGCAGACAAATGATTTTCAGGAGTTTCCCGAACGATGTCCGATTCTTCAGCAGCGTCCGATGTGGGCTCTCCGGCTCCTGGTGTGCCGCGTGTGTTTTCGATAAAAGACCTCATCGCCCGGGCGAATTCGCCGTCGAGCCGGTCGGCGCGCGTCGTCAACGCCGAGACGACCGGGGCCAAAAACATGTTCGCCGGCGTGTTCTGGTCCGACCCCGGTTCGGAGGGGGGCTGGTCGTTCGGCGAACGCGATCCCCACGTCGAAGGGGCTCCGCACGTCGGCGTTGGTGAGGAAGTTTACCTCTGCCTCCGCGGCCGCATCGCCGTCGAATGGGAAGGGGGCGCGTTCGAATTCGGAGCCGGAGACATCGTCTATTGGCCGGACAGCCGGTGGTATCGCACGAAAGTCATCGGCGACGAGCCGGTGCAAGTCTTTTACGTGATGTCGCCGCCGCCGACGTCGATTTGGCCGCTCGGCGAAGCCGTCACTCAGACCGGGGAACCGATCACAGGAGCGAAAGGTTAGCCGCGACACGCAGGCCTTGCGCAGCGGAGCGCTACTTACGGACGACCTCGCGATACTTCATGGGGTCGATACTACCGTTTCGAACCAGATGTCGCCGAGTTCATCCTGGATTTGGGTGTTCGGAGGGAACGGTCGCCCGAGATCATGATACGCTTCAACGACGGCGGCCAACGCATCTCTGACATTTGTCATCGCATCTTCAAAGGTATCCCCTTCAGTAATCAATTCCGGCAGAAGCGGCGATGTGACCGTAAAACCACCTTCAGGTTGCGGCCGCAATATGAGCGCGATCTTATAGTTCATCGATTACTCTCCATCGCTTCAGAGTATCGGCCACCGAAGTGGAAAGTCAAGAACCCAACGCGAAGCGGGAGCTTCGAAGACGTGCGTTCCCAAGCGGAGCTTGGGAACGAGAGGCAAATTTCGACATTCAATATTGTTCCGCAGTCTGGTTCCCGTCCGCCAGCCGTTTTCGCAACCGGCTGGTGACGTGGTCGATGGTCTGTTCTAGCTCCGCTCGGCTGCCGCGCACGTCGTCCCAGCGCTGCTCGTGAGCGGCGTTTTCCACCGTGAGAGCCAGTTCGTAAGCCGCGTGGGCGCCGAACGTCCGCATGGCCCCTTTTAATGTGTGGGCGGCGCGGCGCGCGGCGGCGGTGTCGCGAACCTTTACCGCCTGATCGAGTTGCCGGATCAACTGCGGATACTCTTCAAAAAATGCCTCGGCGACGACTTTCAACAACTCGACGTCGTCGTTCGTCGCCCGCAGCGCTTCCGACCAGTCGATGCAGTCGTCGTCCGGTTCGAGCGGGACGCGCCCGTTCTCCGGATCGGAAATCAGCGGCGTGAATTCTTCGAGCAGATTATACAGTTGCTGAGCCCGGATCGGTTTCGCCAGATACTCATCCATCCCGGCGGAGAGACAGCGTTCGCGGTCGCCGGTCATCGCCTGCGCCGTCATCGCGATAATCGGCGTGTGCCCGCCGATTTCGTCTTCGCGTGCGCGAATGCGGCGGGTGGCTTCGAGTCCGTCCATCTCGGGCATTTGCACGTCCATCAGAATCACGTCGAATTGATGGTGTTGCAGAATCTGCAGCGCTTCTTTTCCATGATTGGCGACCGTCACGCCGTGGCCCCGCTTCTGCAGCAGCGTGACGGCGAGTTTTTGATTGTAGATGCTGTCTTCGACCAGCAGAATGCGCAGCGGACGATCGGCGATCGCACCGGGCGTCGCGGGAAACATCGGAGCTTCCATCAGATGTTCCCCGCCGAGAATCGCCAGCACGGTGTCGAAAACTTCCGACTGATTGATCGGCTTGACGAGATACGCCGTCGCCCCGACGTCTTCGCAGCGTTTGATGTCGTTGCCCAGGTCGGTCGTGTTGAGCATCATCAGCACCGCGCCCGCCCGTTTGCCGCATTTGCGGCGGATCGTATCGGCGAGATGAAAGCCATCGACGGGCGTCAGGGTCGCATCGATCAGCGTCAAATCGAAGCGGCGTCCCTGCATCCCTTCGTTGACCGTTTCCGGTTGATCGGGGGCGACGAGAAATTGCAGCGCCTCGGCGACGTTGGAGACGACGGCCGGCACGAGGTTCCAGCTTTCGAACATCTGCACCAGCATCTCGCGCGACGTGGTGTTGTCCTCGACGATCAACACTTTTCGTCCCGCGAGCCGATCGCGGTCGGTTTCGGAGAGTCCATATTCGACGTCGGAGACCAGTCCGAGTTTGCAGGTGAAGCGGAAGGTGGTTCCTTCCCCCGGTTCGCTTTCGAAGCTGATTTCCCCTCCCATCAGCGTGACGAGCCGCGAACAGATGGCGAGACCCAATCCGGTTCCGCCGTATTTGCGGGCCATCTTGCTGTCGAGCTGTTCGAAGACTTCGAAGACGTGGTCTTGCTTGTCGCGGGGAATGCCGATCCCCGTGTCGCGGACCGAGACCGTCAGCAGCATTTCGATCGGCGAGAGCTTCTGGGACTCGACCTGAACGAAAATCTCGCCTCGCTCGGTGAATTTGATCGCGTTGCCGACGAGATTGATCAGAATCTGCCGCAGCCGCGTCGGGTCGCCGATCACGCGGTCGGGAATGCCGGGAGGAATTCGCGAAACGAGTTCGAGTCCGCGGCCGTGCGCCTGTCCCGCGAGAACTTTAAGCACTCCGGCGATGTTGTCGCGCAAGCCGAATTCGTCGAGGCCGAGCTTGAGTTTGTCGGCTTCGATTTTGGAGAAGTCGAGGATGTCGTTGATGAGCGCGAGTAACGCTTCGGCCGATTCGCTGATGACTTTGAGTTGATCGCGTTGTTCGACCGTCAGCGGGGAATCCATCAACAGTTCGGTCATGCCGATGATGGCGTTCATCGGCGTGCGGATTTCGTGACTCATGCTGGCGAGAAATACGCTCTTCGCCGTGTTGGCGGCGTCGGCGGCCTCTTTGGCGGCCTGCAATGCCTCTTCGGCCTGCTTGCGGGCGGTGATATCGAGCACGAAGCACAAACATTGCGGACTGGAATCGTCGAGCATCGTCACGCCGATGAGGACGGGGACGCGATGCCCATCTTTGTGAATGTATTCCTTCTCCCACGCGGGACACGAACCCGTTTTGGCGAGAAATTCGACGGCTCGTTCGTCGAGATGGCGGAACTCCGGAGGCGTCATCGCATCCCAGCGGACCAGCCCCTGATCGAGATCCTCTCGGGTATAACCGACGAGATCTAAGAACTCGTCGTTCGCTTCGAGAATGTGCCCCGACGTCTCGGCGACGATGATGCCGATGATGTCCGATTCCACCAGCCGGCGCAGCCGCAAATCGCTGATTCTGAGCGCCGCCTCGGCTTTGATCCGCTCTGTCACGTCGCGCAGAAAGACGGCGACGGCGGTCGCCCCTTGCAAAGGAATCGGCTGCATCGTGGTCTCGGCAATGAATTTGTCGCCGTTCTTGCGGAGCATCGGCGATTCGACGCGGCGTCCCAGCAGCGATCCTTCTTCGTGGCGCTGGCCGTAGCGCATCACGTTGTCGCGTTGCCGGTCGCGATCGTCTTCGGAGGCGCAGAGCGTGGCGAGTTCCTTGCCGATCACTTCCTGCCGCCGATATCCGAACTCGCGTTCGGCCGCCTTATTGAATTCGACGATTTTTCCGTCCTGATTGATGATGATCATGCAGTCGAGAGCGGCCTCGAAAATCGCGCGGGTTAAGGCTTCGCTGTCGCGGAGCGCCGCTCGCGCCTGATGTTCGCGGGTGACGTCCCAGAACATCCCCTGAATGCCGATGATCCCCCCCTGTGCATTGCGGATGGGGGCTTTGAGTACGTGCACGTGCCGCACCACGCCGTCCGGCTGACGATGCTCTTCGATATCTTCGAAGACCTCGCCGTTGTCGATGACGTGTAGATCGTCTTCGCGGTATTTGCCGGCGAGTTCGGTCGGATACAGGTCGAAATCGGTCTTGCCGATCAGCTCTTTGGGGAACATGCAGACCTGTTCGCAGAACCGGCGATTTGCGAAGACAAACCGCCCTTCCCGGTCTTTCGCGAAGACGTTCAGCGGCAGACTCTCGACCAGCGACTGATACCGCGCCTCGGTGTCGCGGCGGAGATGCTCGGCTTGAATTCGTTCGGTAACGTCGTTTATGACCGTGAAAATCACCAGTCCGTCGGCCGTTTGCAGCGGGTGCACGCCGACGTCGACGGGAAATTCTTCACCGGTTTTCTTGCGGCCGACGATCGTTCCGTCCGAACGGAGCACGCGGGCGACGGGATTCGAAAAAAATGCAGTCCGCAACTGCGGATGCCTCGCGTGAAATCGCTCGGGAATGAGCATTTCGACCGATTGACCCACGAGTTCGTCGCGGCCATATCCGAATAATCGTTCCAGGGGTGAGTTGACAACGACCAGCCGTCCCGACACATTGACCACAACAACGGGGTGCGGATCGGCCTCGGCCATAATCTGCAACTCAGCCAATGTGAGCTGAGGCGTCGCCGGACGTGTGGGAGCCTCGGACATGCGAGATTTACCTGCCGTCAGTGATGAAAGGTGCGGCCGATGCCATGCCTACTTTAGCGGTTTGCCGTGAGATGTTGGAGTACAGGCTTCAGCCTGCTCTTTGAATTAAAAGGCAGCAGCCTAAAGGCTGTACTCCAACAAAGGCATGCCATTCGACTTAATGTGTTACAGAAATTTTACGTCCCAATGACCATCGTCACTGCCAGCTTACTTCTCGGCAAGTCATCTGGCAATAAAGAATGAAGAACACGCTCGCAAAACGAGATTCAATGAACGCGATATCGACGGAAAATGCATACGATCTGATCGTCATCGGCAGCGGACCCGGTGGCGAGGGGGCCGCCATGCAGGCGGTCAAACTCGGCCGCCGGGTCGCCGTCATCGAACGATTTGCCCAAATCGGCGGCGGCTGCTCGCACTGGGGGACGATTCCCAGCAAGTCGCTGCGGTTCTCGATTTTTCAGATGACCGAAGCGAACGCTAACCCGCTGTTTCGCGAGGCGGGGTTGCATCTCAGTCTCAGCTTCGCCGAATTGCGAAAACACGCCGAGACGGTGATCTCGCATCAGGTGGAGATGCGAAACGGGTTTTACGTCCGCAACAACGTCCCCGTGCTGCACGGCAACGGCCGGCTGATCGATGCCCATACCGTCGAACTCGAAGAGCCTTCGGGCAAGATCAAACGTTTGACGACCGGCGGCATTGTCATCGCGACCGGTTCGCGGCCGTATCGCAGCCCCGACGTCGATTTTACACATCCGCGGGTTTACGACAGCGACACGATTCTGACGCTGCAGCAAACGCCGCGGTCGATCGCCGTTTATGGTGCGGGAGTCGTCGGCTGCGAGTATGCGTCGATGTTCCGCAACCTCGGCTGCAAGGTCGATCTCGTCAATTCGCGCGACCGGCTGCTCGATTTTCTCGACGACGAAATCACCGACGCGCTCAGTTATCATCTGCGCGACCGGGGAGTGATCATCCGGCATCGCGAGGAATACTCGCTCGTGGAAGGCGAAGAGAACGGCGTCGTGCTGCATCTCAAATCGGGGAAGCAGATTCACTCCGATTGCCTGTTGTGGGCGACCGGCCGCACCGGAAATTCCGACCGGCTCGGCCTGGAGAACGTCGGACTCACCCCGAACCAGCGCGGCCAGCTCGACGTCAACGAAGACTTTCAGACGACGCTTCCGTCGGTCTACGCCGTCGGCGACGTGATCGGTTTCCCCGCGCTGGCCTCGGCGGCTTATGTGCAGGGGCGCTACGCCGCGTTGCATCTGCTCACCGGCCGTTGCGACCGCGCGCTCGTCCGCGAGATTCCGACCGGAATTTATACGTCGCCCGAAATCAGCTCCGTCGGCAAGACCGAACGACAACTGACGGAAGCGCAAATTCCATACGAAGTCGGACACGCGCAATACAAGCACCTGGCGCGGGCGCAGATCACCGGCCGAACCGTCGGCATGCTCAAACTGCTGTTTCACCGCGAAACGCTGGAGATCCTCGGCGTCCATTGTTTCGGCGACAACGCCGCCGAGATCGTGCACATCGGCCAGGCGATCCTGTCGCAGCCGGGGGAAGCGAACTCGCTGTTGTATTTCATCAATACCACGTTCAACTATCCCACGATGGCCGAAGCCTACCGCGTGGCGGCGTTCAACGGTTACAACCGCGTGCGGTGACGGAATCCGCCCGTGGTATTTGGCACCCAAGAATGAAACGCCGGGCGAAGCGGGTCATTTACCCCTTGGGACGTATTCCACGCGGATGAACAGTGAATTCAGCCACTTGAAGCCCGAATCGCCGGTCAGCAAGACAGCGCCTGCCACTTTTGCCGTCGCCGCAATCCACATGTCGTTCTGCTGTCCCATCGTGTGATTTCGCGTGCGACAAAGTGAAACAAGCTCAGCATAGGCTTCGACGACGTCCGTCGTCAGATCCAGTTTCACGAACTCGGAAAGCAGTTCGTGAAGCGAATCAATTTTTGCGGACGTCCACGTCTGGATTTTGGCGATGCCGAGAATCTCGCCCATTGTAATGACTGAAATAAGCGGACGATCTGATCGGCTTGTGAGCGGGTAAGCATCAAGAATCGCTTGCCCGGATCGGTTGTTCTTTGCCACGTCGACAACGATGCTTGTATCAAGAATCAGGGTATCGGCATCGGAAACCGTCACGACAATTCCTCCAGAATTGCCGTCAGTTCCTCATCGGTTTCATCTCCGGGCCATTTGCCGACTATAGCATTGATTCCCGATTTTGGACCTTGTGATTTCCGCAGTTTAACGACGTCGATCTTCGTTCCGGGCGGCGAGGGCATCTGAGAAAAAATCTGCGGTTCCCCTTCGCCCGGCCTGACGACGTCTGCATCAATTCGGAGCAATCGTCCTGATGCTCGATAAATTGCAGTACCGAGCACCAATACCCGCTTTCTCCAAAGTTTTTGCATTGCATCCATTTGATCGTCTGTAAACACGCCAACGACTTTTTCACCCGAATCGAGCAAGATCGAAAATCTTTGCGTACTCGCCACCAGCCCATCAAGCTGTCCGACGATGCGAAGACGTTGCGGAGTCGGTGTTCGGCCCAACAAATACCTTGCCGATTCCACGAGTGCTGGTGTAAATCGGGCGGGCTTGGTTCGCGAATACCGGCGACTTGTGAAATCAATCTCGCGGAACGGGCTCTTTTTGAAAACGCGATCAAAAAAAGTAATGCGTCGTAATAACGACGGGTCAAAATGAGAGCTGTCGGCCTCTTGCTTTAGTACATCCGCCAACACGTCGCCAAACACGTCAAGCGCCGTATCTTTCGGGTTGGGACGGTCATCGTATTCCGAGAACAGCGACTTTTGAGAATAGATGTCTTCGGCCGCTTCGCCCAACGTGGGAGCCTCGAAAAATAACACCGATTCGCCATTCCCGCCGTGGTCGACGAATCGCACGTCCGAAGCCCGATCCAGCCATGCGGGGTGACGGCCCTTGACGTGACTACGATTACGAAATGCCATCGAGACGGCTGCGCGGATCGCCGAGGGGAGTGCAGCCAACAGTTCCCCAAGGTGATGCAGGGGCAACCTGCCTTCAAAATGCTCTTCGCTGTGAAGAAATATCTTGTGGATAACCTTACTCATGGGTTTGCCGTCCTTTTTCGTGCCAGCGACTCTCATCCGCCTGCAAGGGGATGCCATATTCCATTATATCGTAGCCCCCCCCTCACCACGGCTCGACATTCTCCGGAATATCCGTGAAACCGAACAGCTTGACGGCGTTGTCGCGGAAGATCTTTCGCTTGTCGGCGTCCGGCAGCGCGGCGTGTTCGATGCGGATGCGGTGCATCGACGTGTGATACAGCGGCGTGTCGGTGCCGAAGAGAATGCGGTCGGCTCCGACTTCGCTTACGCCCCATTCGATGATCTTCGGAAGAATCGACATCATGCTCGACGTGTCGGCGTAGACGTTTCCTTTTTTGCTCATCTGTATCGCGCGAATCTGGTGGGTGTAATCCTTATCCCAGCCGCAGCCGATGTGGGCCAGTATGAGTTGCATCTCGGGATAGGCGTTCGCGAAGGGAATGAAATCTTCGGGCAGGCTGTTCTGCTCGCCGCTGTGCGTAAGCACGACCGCCTTGTGCTTCGCGGCGAATTCGAACATCGGCGCGCCGAATTCGACGATGGGGTAGCCGTGCTCCTCGGGATGAATCTTGATGCCGACGCACTGCGGCTGAGCAAGCATTTCTTCCGCTTGACGGTACGTCTCGGGCTTTCGCGGATCGATGACGACGTACTGCTTGATGCCCGGCGTGGCGGCGATGACGCGGGCCGCTTCGATGTTCCCCGCGACGGCGTCGGCCTTGAATCGCGGCAACAGTGCCAGCAGCGGCGAGGCGATGGTCGTCAACACGTTGACGCGCAGCGCCCGCTGCACGACCTCGGCCGCATCGGCGGTCATGAACGAATCGTTGATGACGTCGGTCGGCGTCTGGCCGAGGCGTTGTTTGTAGATCCCATAATGAGCATGCACGTCGATGGCGGGACAGGATCGGATGGTCATGTTGCGTTGGACCTTTTTTTCTTTTAGCCCCCGGTCAATGACCGGGGGTTTTTCTTGGCATTTGACCCCCGGCGACTCGCCGGGGGCTAAAAAACACAACGCTCCGTTACGCAAACCCTTCGCGTCGCGGCTAATCGCAATACCGTTCAATTAGTCCAATCCGCTTTCGGGGTAACAACTTGCGAGGATT